>JAFTKE010000022.1 GCA_017456045.1 Oscillospiraceae bacterium | reverse complement strand
AGCCTTCGTAGGTGATGGATTCGTAGTTGTCGCCGCCGCCGGCACCGCTGGCCTTCTCCAGGCAACGCTTGATGTTATCGTTGGGCATGTTGGCGGCCTTGGCCTTGGTGATGACGGTGGCCAGGCGGGAGTTATTGGCGGGATCGGCGATGCCGCCGCCCTCCTTCACAGCCACGATCAGCTCCTTGGCGATCTTGGTGAAGGCGGCTGCACGCTTGGCGTCCTGTGCGCCCTTGGTCTTTTGGATGTTATGCCATTTGGAATGTCCGGACATAAGTATCTTCCCTTCAAATAATTATCTGATTTATTCTAGCATTATTGGACAGAAAAATCAACTGTTTTTATGAGGGTGGGAGAAAATCGTTGGTTTTGAGGTGGAGCGGGTGATTTGAGGCGTGCTGTCATACTTCTGTTTGGCGGGCCATACACACAACGCTATGTAGGGAAAGGGCATGCCCTTTCCCTACATGGAGATGCACTCGTCTGCTCGACAAACAGGGATTTGACAGCAGGGGGTCACAGGTAGTGGGTGCAGTCGGTGTGGGTGGAGATGTGGATGGTCAGCTCGGGGAAGGTGGCTTGGAGTTGGCTTACCAATAGAGTCGTGATGGGGTTTTCGGTATGGTAGTGGCCGGCATCGATCAGGTTCAGGCTCAGGGTCTTGGCATCGTGGAATTGGTTGTATTTCACGTCAGAGGTGACGAAGGTATCACAGCCAGCTTTCAGAGCGTCCAGCATCCCATCGGCGCAGGCTCCACCGCCTACGGCGACTTTGTGGACGGGTCTTCCGGCGTCTACGTAGCGCAGGCCCTCGCAATGGAGGGACGATTTGACGGTGGCGAGGAATTGGGGCAGTGGCTGCGTCGCTGCCTCGCCCATGCGGAGCAGGCCCCAGGGACGGCCCTGGTCGTCGGTGCCGGAGGGGTCGATCACCTGGATGTTGGTCAGACCAAGGATCTGGGCTAACCGATCGTTGACACCGCCGGGAGCGCAGTCTAAGTTGGTATGGGCGTTGATGGCGCTGATGTCGTTTTTGCACAGGAAGCGGATGGAACGGCCTACCTCGGTGTCGTCGGTGACGGCGCTGACCGGGCGGAAGATCAGGGGGTGGTGGGTGACGATCAGTTCCGCTCCGATCTCGGCGGCTTCTTGGCAGACGGTCTCGAAGGGGTCCAGGGCCACCAGGATCTTGGTGACGGTTTGGTCACGGCTTCCGCACAGCAGGCCCACATTGTCCCACTCCATCTTCATATGGCGGGGGGCCAGGGTCTCCAGGTAGTTCAGGATGTCATTGACGGTGGGCATAGATCATCGGCTCCATTTCGTTCAGTTCTTTCAGGATGGCTTCGAATTCGGGGAGTTTCTCGCTGCCGGAGCGGCGCAGCCCAGTGACAGTGGTCTCGATGCCGCTTTTCACCCGCTGGTAGAAGTCGGGCAGGAGCGGGGAGCCGCTTTCCAGGAGTGCGGGGGTGATGTGGTAGCCGCCGGGGGGCAGGGGCTCTGCAGGGGCGTAGATCACCTCCATGACGGGGTAGATGAACTTCCCGTCCTGGGCCAAGGTCTCCCGCAGGATGCGGTAGCCGCTGTCGTAGAGGTATTTTCGAAGCTCTGGGCGGCGGGACTGGCATTGGAGGATCAGGCGGTATCGTCCGTCTTTCAGCCAGGGGGCAGCATCCAGGATCGAGATCATGGTGTCTGCGCCCATCCCGGCACAGACCATACAGGTGAAGTCTCGAGGGATGCTTCCGACACCGTTGGACAGGTAGAAGGTCATCTTATTTTTCACGCCGAACTTTATGGCGTTTCGCATGGCGCTTTGCAGGGGCTGCTCGTTGACGTCGGCGGCGATGATGGACTTGGCTATGCTGCTTTTCAGCAGGTGGATGCCTAAGTAGCCGTGGTCGCAACCGATATCGGCTACGATGTCGCCGGGATCGACGAAGCTGCAGCAGGCAAGCAGACGGGTGGAAAGTGGGATCTTCATAGGGGACCTCCATGGTGGGGGAGGTAGATCATCGTTTAGCGCAGCGAGTAACGTAGCAGCCGATGGTTGCCGAGCGCCCCGCAGGGGCGCATATACCTTCCCCCGGGGGGGGAGGTGGGCGAGCAAAGCGAGGTCGGAAGGGGAATGCGGGCGACGATCTAAAAGTTTAGAAGACCCGTCAGACATACTGAAGCGCTCAACAATGTTCCAAGTCTATACCGCTCCTAAACCATCACGTTATCTCCCGCAGTCCCCTTCCGCTCCAGTGTGCGCACTGGGGCACCTTCCCCCCGGGGGAAGGCATAGACGCTGCCGCGCCAGTACGTATCCTACGCTAAACGATGATTTAGCTCACAAAAGTTATAGTAAAAGGAATGCCGTCCCGGTGGGGCGGGACGGCGGGGGATTTAGGCGTTCTTCTGGGCCTGGTCGGCTTCGTAGGCCTCCAGGAAGTGGTTCAGCTGAGCCAGGAAGGAATCGCATTCGATCCCATGGACCATGCAAGCTTCCTCGACAGTCTCGCCGCGGGAAGAGGGGCAGCCCAGGCAGTGCATGCCGATGGCGAAGAACAGGGGAGCGCTCTGGGGCGCGATGTCCAGCACGTCGCCGATGATGGTCTCTTTCTCGATCTTGACAGCCATGATATGACCTCCTATGTGGTTTTACTTTCGGTATTATAACCCCTCTTTCGGGAAAATACAAGAGGGAATGTGGTTTTTATCGTTGGGAGGGGGCACGGAGCTGCCAGAAGGCCACTGCGCTGGCAGCGGCCACGTTGAGGCTGTCGACGCCGTGGTACATGGGGATCTTCACGGTGTAGTCGCAGCTTGCGATGGTGGTATCCGTCAGGCCGTCCCCCTCGCTGCCCAGGATGATCGCCAGCTTTTCTTCGGAAGCGAGGCGGGGATCGTCGATGGACACGGAATCCTCGCTGAGAGCCATGGCGGCGGTCTTGAAGCCCAGCTGCTTCAGCTTGGATATCCCGGCGTCGGGCCAGTCGGCGATGGTATTTCCCAGGAAAGTCCAGGGGATCTGGAAGACGGTACCCATGCTCACCCGGGCGCTGCGGCGATACAGAGGATCGGAGCAGCCGGGGGTCAGCAGGACTGCGTCCATGCCCAGGGCAGCGGCGGAGCGGAAGATCGCGCCCACGTTGGTGGGGTTCTGGACGCTTTCCAGGATCACGATCCGTCTGGCGTTGGACACGACTTCCTCCACAGAAGGGAGGGGCGGGCGACTCATGGCGCACAGGACACCACGGGTCAGCTGGTAGCCGGTGAGCTGGGTCAGCACGTCCCGGTCGGCGGTGAACACAGGGATGTCACCACAGCGGTCGATCACGTCCTTGGCGGCGTTTTGGATGTCCTTGCGTTCCATCAGCAGGGAGATGGGCTTATAGCCCCCGTCCAGGGCCCGGTGGATCACCTTGGGGCTTTCCGCGATGAACATGGCCTTGGAGGGGTCGAAGCGGTTCATCAGCTGGGCTTCCGTCAGTCGGGCGTAGACGTCCAGGGCGGGATCGGAAAAATCGTTGATCTCGATGACAGCCATATGCGTACCTCAGGGAAGAGCCACCATGGTGACCGGGTGGCCCATGGCGGGGATGATCTTATTGAGCAGATCGTCGGTCCTGATCCGGAGACTGGAGGTGTTGACACAGGGGTGGACTCCGATGTGGCTGCCTGTGAGGACCGCTTCGTCGATCAGTAGACGGACGTGGCCATCGTGATCGTTCATCAGGCCCAGGACGCTGAGAGAGCCAGGGGTGATATCCAGGAACTGCTCCATATACTCCCCACTGGCGAAGGACAGACGACTGGAGCCGATCTGCTTGGACAGGATGCTGGTCTTGAAGGGTTTGTCGCCGGGCAGCAGCAGGAGATAGAACTCCGTACACTGGCGGTTGCACAGCAGGAGGTTCTTACACATGGCGGTGCCCATGGCTTCGTCGATGGCTTGGCAGGCCTCCATGGTCATGGCGGCTTCATGATCGATATGGTGGTATTGGATGCCTAGGTCGTCCAGAAGGTCGTAGACACGGATCTCCTTAGGCAGACGGTGGGTACAGTCGGTGGGGCGGCCTTGGTGCAGTTGCATATGTTGGGGTCCCTTCTCTTTGTTTTTTGAACATTATATCATGATCCAGGCGAGCTTGCTAGGGGGATAGGGCAGAAATTATCGTTTAACGTAGCAAGTGCTGTGGCGCAATGCCTTCCCACGGTGGAAGGGATGCGCCTGCGGCGCTTAGGTCGCTAAACGATGCTCTACGATGGTGGATATGGTGAAGGGCCTGTTGCAAAATGCAAGTTTTGCAACAGGCCTTTTTGGGCACGATGAACGCTTATGGGCCACATTCTAGTGACACCAAGATGGTTTTCGGAGTGTTTTTGGGCACAGCAAAGCTGACCGGGAGGATCCTCACGGTCTGGCTGTGGATAACTTTTTCAGTTTTGGATGTTACGCAGCTTT
>JAFTKE010000001.1 GCA_017456045.1 Oscillospiraceae bacterium | reverse complement strand
GCTGGAATACTTGCCCTTCTGGGATAAGATCAGCTTCCTGAACAAGGTGATGTTCCGAAACGTCTTCCGTTACAAGCAGCGGCTTTTGATGATGCTGGTGGGCATCGGCGGGTGTACCGCGTTGCTGCTGACCGGCTTCGGCGTGGGCGATTCGATCCAGGGGATCGTTGATTATCAGTTCCAGGAGGTGACCGTGTATGATATGGAGGTCTTCTTCTCTGAGGGGCTGAGCGACGAGGAGCAGGAGACGTTCCGTCAGGAGATGGATGCCGGCTCTGCGCAGTTCTTCCATCAGCGTACGGTGGATCTGCAGTTCGGGGACAAGACCCGGGAGGTTTATCTGATCGCTTCCGATGAGAAGATCGGGGAGTACATCGATCTGCACAGCGGAGATGAAAAACTCGCAATGCCGGGCATTGGGGAGACCTACCTCTCTGCCGGTGTGGCGGAGGCCTTTGGAGTCAAGACTGGAGATTCGATCACCGTGCGGGATGCGGATATGCAGACTATGGAGCTTAAGGTGGCCGGGATCTTCGATAACCATGTTTACAACTATGTGATCATCGAGCCTGAGACTATGGTGGAAGCCTGGGGCGAGGAGCCGGAGTATCAGATGGCCTATGTGTATGCCCGGGAAGGGCAGGAAGTGTACCAGCTTGGTGCCCACATCTCTTCTATGGATGGGGTGATGAACGTCACCATCTGCCAGGAGGTGGCGGATCAGGTGGGTTCCATGCTGGAGGCCATGGATCTGATCGTGCTGACCATCGTGGTTTGCGCCGGGGCGTTGGCCATGATCGTGCTGTACAATCTGACTAACATCAGCATCACGGAGCGGATCCGGGAGATCGCCACCATCAAGGTGTTGGGCTTCACCTCTGGGGAGTCGGCGGCCTATGTGTTCAAGGAGAACCTGTTCCTGTCCGGGATGGGAACGGTGCTGGGGCTGGGCGGCGGTGTGCTGCTACACCAGTTCGTCATGAGCCAGATCAAGATCGATATGGTCTGGTTCCAGGCCAGGATGGAGCCTATGTCTTATCTGTGGGCGGTGGTGCTGACCATGCTTTCTGCCTGCCTGGTGGACTTTCTGCTGTTTTTCAAGCTGGAGAAGATCAATATGGCGGAAGCGCTGAAATCGGTGGAGTGAATGAAAATAACGGCTGTTGCATCTGCGCAACAGCCGTTATTGCTTTGGGATGGTATCGACATCTGCTTTTGCCGCTTCGATCGCCTTTTCTTCTGTGTCGTAAAAGCTGATATTGCGATCGCGTGGCATCCAAAACCAGTCCATTCCTTCTTCGTCAAAGCTCCTCTGCATGATGGAATAAGTATAGACATCACCTGTCTTGTGTATCTCCAGCAGGATATCCCATCTTGCTTCGATGACTTTCGTGACGATATCGTTCTCGGCGGTCGCATAGAAGCGGCCGCGGGATCGGTCATAGTGCCAGTTAGTCAGGGATATGGAGGGCCTTATGAAGGGATTCGTGAAGATCCTTTCGATCCAAGGGCCTGCGATGCTTTCTTTTCGTCCGTCAGGAAGCAGAAAGAACCATTCACTGCGAATGATATGTTTGCCCTTCCTTTTCTCAAGGGATCGTAGGGGGGATGTGAAGAAGCGGCGCAGGAACTCGATGGCTCTTTGGACGTGATCGGGTCCATCATCAGCCAAATCGTTGGAGTAGTCTTCGAAATGTCGATGGTCGTTGAAATAGAATACGATGATCTCATTATGGAATACCTCGAATCCTATTTTGTGCTCCGGCTCGATCACGACGAAGTCGGATCGATAGGGGCGTCCACGGTGATCGGTATTCTCGGTGGAGACCGAAATGTGGCGCAGGTCACATACATCCCGAAGAGCATCCAAGATCTGTTTCGTCTTGGGATAGATCGTGTTCATCCGTATTTTTCTTTTAGGTATACGATCGCCTGGCGGTAGCCATCCAGGCCCTGGCCTTTGATCGTTTTTTCGCAGTAGAGGCCGGGGTAGGATATCTGGCGGAAGGGTTCCCGGGCATCCACGTTGGAGATATGGACCTCCACGGCGGGGATCGCCACGGCTTTCAGGGCATCCAGGATCGCTACGCTGGTATGGGTGTAGGCGGCGGGGTTGATCACGATGCCGTCGAATTTACCGTAGGCGGCTTGGATCTTATCCACCAGGGAGCCTTCGTGGTTGGATTGGTATTGCTCCAGGGTGATGCCTTCTTTTTGGGCGGTGTCCTCCAGGAGCTGCAGCAGGTCTTGGAAGGTCTGCTTGCTGTAGATACCGGGCTCACGGATGCCCAGCATATTGATATTGGGGCCGTTCAGGACCAGGATGTTCATATGGATCCCTCCAGGATGTGGATGATGGTTTGGATGGTGGATTCTAATGCGCCGTCGTTGGAGACGGTGTGATCGGCGAAACGCTCATACATGGGCTTGCGGATCTGATACATCTGCTGCAGTTTCCCGCTCTGGGAAAGGGGACGGCCATCGGTGGGGAGCTTTTCGATGTCTCGTTTGATCCAGAAGATGGAGCCGTTTTGATGCAGGAGAGGGTAGTTCTCCGCACGGGTGACGCAGCCACCACCGGTGGCGATGATGAGCCCGGAGCGCTTGCCCAGCTGGGACAGCACCTGGGTCTCCGCCTGACGGAAGCATTCTTCCCCGCCTTTGGCGAAGATCTCCGGGATGGGCATGCCGCACAGCTTCACGATCTCGGCATCGGCATCCACCAGCTCTTTGCCAAGGGCTTGAGCCAGCTGCTTGCCTACGGTGGATTTCCCGGAGCCGGGCATGCCGATCAGGATGATGTTCTCCATTTGGAGGCGCAGCTTTTTGTGGATCGTTTCGATGCTGCTGTCGGGGATCGGTACGCCTGTGAACCATTCGGCGCTTTCCTTTGCCTGGGCCACCAGCATCCAAAGGCCGTTCATGGTGACGAGGCCCCGCTTTTCGGCATCCAGCAGCAGCTGGGTCCGGGCGGGATTGTAGACGATGTCCAGGACCCCTTCCAATGCGGGGAACTGTCCCAGGCACACCGGAGCGTTACCCACATTGGGGTACATCCCCACGGGGGTGGCATTGACGATCACGGCGGCATCGTTGTGGAGGTGGAGGTTATCGTAATTGTTTTCTCCGCTGCGGGAGATCACCACCACCTTCGCGCCCAGCTCCTGAAGGACGGCCACGGCAGTATTGGAGGCTCCGCCGCTTCCCAGGACCAGGACCTTTTTCCCTGATACCACCAGACCGCTCTTTTCGACCATAGAGCGGAAGCCGAAATAGTCGGAATTGTGACCGATCAGGGTGCCGTCGGGTCGGCGGACGATGGTGTTCACTGCTCCCAGACGCTGGGCGGTGGGGGAAAGCTCCGATAGATAAGGGATGACGGATTTTTTGTAGGGGATCGTGACGTTGAGACCGGTGAAGTCGCCGTTTTTCAGGAACGCTTCCAGCTCATCGGGCCGTTTCTCGAAGAGGGCGTAATCATAATCCGCCAGGCATCCGTGGATCTGGGGGGAGTAGCTGTGGCCCAGCTTTTCTCCCAGTAGGCCGCACTGCATCACACTACCTCCGTGTAGCTGCCCAGATACTTGAACTCCTCGCAAAGGTCATCCAGCTCGCACATCAGCTGGACGAATTCCTCGGAGTAGATCGAGGTCTCCAGGTCGAAGTAGAACATGAACTCGAATTCCCGGTCCGGCAGGGGACGGGATTCCAGCTTGGTCACGTTGATGCCCAGGGTGAAGAGCCTTGCCAGCACCCGGTACAAGGAGCCGGGGCGGTGGGGGAGGATCATCATGATACTGGTCTTGTCAGAGCCGGGGTAGACCTCCAGGTTTTTGCTGATGCAGATGAAGCGGGTGTGGTTGTTGCCCTTGTCCTGGACCGAGGGGGCCAAGCAGGTCAGGCCGTACAGCTCGGCGCAGTTGCGGCTGCTGAGGGCGGCGATGTCCTTTCTCCCGGACTGGGCCACCATCTGGGCGGCAACGGCGGTGTTCTCCACAGGGATCACCTTCACGCCGGGGAAGCCCTTCAAAAAGTCGCTGCACTGGCTGATCGCCTGCTCGTGGGAATAGATCTCGGTGATATCCGAAAGGGAAGCCCCCTTATTGGCCAGGAGGTTATGATAGACCTTAAGGCGGAAGGTGCGGACGATAGAGAAATCATGGCGGATCATCAGATCGTAGACCTTGTTCACAGATCCGGCGGTGGAATTCTCGATGGGCAGGATGCCGTACTGGCAAAGGCCCTGCTCGATGGCGTTGAAGACACCCTGGAAGTTCTTGAAATACATGATGAAGGGGCTTTTGAAGATCTTTTCGCAGGCGAGCTGGGAATAGGCACCCTCCACGCCCTGGCAGGCCACCATGGGGGCCTGGGGGAACAGCTTGGGGGTAGCTTCGATCGCGGCGGAGATCTTTTCATGGAGGGGGCTGGAGACCATGTTCCGCTTGCTTTGGTAGCCCCGGCTCAGCTCGAAGATCATGGAGTACAGGACGCGGGTATAGTTGCCCATCTCGTCGCCGGCTTTTTCCGCCACGTCCGCCAGGATCTGGCGCTCCCGGGCGGGGACCAGGATGGGCATATCGTGGGCACGCTTATAGTCCGCCACCTTGGCAGAGATGTCCATGCGCTGACAGAACAGCTTCACCAGCTGTTCATCGATGGCATCGATCTCATTTCGCAGTTCGCTCAATTCCATATCAGTAGGTCCTCCTGGTCTTCGGGGGTTGGGATAGGATCGCGTCAAAGACAGCGATCGCGGCGGCGGCCTCGATCACCGGGACGGCGCGGGGGACGATGCAGGGGTCGTGGCGGCCCTTGATCTGCAGGGGCACTTCCTCCATGCGGGAGATGGAGATGCTTCTCTGCTCTTTGTAGATGGAGGGGGTGGGCTTCACGGCGGCACGGAAGATCAGGGGCATACCGTTGGTGATGCCGCCTAAGATGCCGCCGGCGTTGTTGGTCAGGGTGCGGACCTCGCCGGATTCGACGGCGTAATCGTCGTTGTTTTGGGAGCCGCGGAGGGCGGCGACACCGAAGCCGGCACCGAATTCCACGCCCTTGATGGCGGGGATCCCGTAGACGATCTGGGCGATCCGGCCTTCCATACCACCGAACATGGGGTCTCCCACTCCGATAGGCAGGCCGGTGATGGCACATTCGATGATGCCGCCGACGCTGTCGCCCTGGGAGCGGGCTTCGGCGATCGTTTCACACATCTGCTTTCCACGGGTCTCGTCGATCACCGGGAATTCTTCATGGACGGATGCCAGGTCCGGGCAAAGGGGATCGAAGGGAACGTCCTGGACTCCGGCGATGGAGGCGATGTGGGCGCCGATCTGTATGCCCATCTCCTCCAGCCACTGTTTGCACAGGCCGCCTGCGATGCACAAAGGCGCGGTCAGTCTGCCGGAGAAGTGGCCGCCGCCTGCCACGTCCTGGTAGCCATCGTACTTGACCTGGGCGGTGAAGTCGGCGTGGCCGGGGCGGGGGCAGTCGTGGAGGTTGGAATAATCGCCGGAGCGGGTGTTCTTATTATAGATCACCGCCGCGATTGGAGCGCCGCAGGTGCGGCCGTCCAGGATGCCGGCCAGGAATTCCGGAGCGTCTGCTTCCTTGCGGGGGGTGGACCAGTCGTTTTGACCGGGAGCACGGCGGGCCAGGAAGGCTTGCAGCTTTTCCAGATCTACGGGAAGTCCGGCGGGGATGCCGTCCAGGGTCATGCCGATGCCGGCACCGTGGGATTGGCCGAAGATCGATAATCTCAAAGATTCACCATAGGTACTGCTCATGGTCTCCTCCCAGTCGCTCGTATTCCTCCCAGAATTGGGGGTAGGATTTGCTGACGCATTCGGAATTTTTGATCGTCACAGGTTTGGTGCACACCGTGGCGGCGATGGCGGTGGACATGGCGATCCGGTGATCGTTGACAGCGTCCACGGTTCCACCAGTCAGGCCGGTACCGTAGACGGTGAGGGTGTCTTCCGTGGCTTCTGCCCGTCCGCCAAGGTTATCCAGCATGGCGATGGTGGAGGCTACCCGGTCGGATTCCTTCAGACGAAGCCGCCGGATATCCGTGAAGACAGCGCCGTGGTGGACGGCGGCCACCACGCTGAGGATCGGCACCAGGTCCGGGATGTCTGCCGCAGAGATGGTGGGACAGCCCTTCGCCAGCAGAGGGAGCAGGTCCATGATCGCCCGGTCTCCCTGGGGGGAGGTCTGGTCCAGGCCGTGGATCGTCAGCTCGCTTCCCAGGTGCTGGGCTGCCAGGAAGAAGGCACCGTTGCTCCAGTCGCCTTCCACTTCGATTTGGCCGGGAGTATGGAACCGGGCGGCTCCCAGCTGATCCGGGTCAACGCCGAAGCGGCGCAGGGAATCACGGGTCAGGCCCACATAGGGCTTGGATTCCAGCTTTCCGGTGATGGTCAGGGTGCTGGGGCTGTCCATGAGGGACAGGGCGAACAGTAAGCCGGTGATATACTGGCTGGAGACACCGCCGTCGATGGAATAAGCGCCGGGGCGGAGCTTGCCGCAGCAGCGGATCGTCTCCTGAGTGGGGCGGGACAGGGTGCAGCCCATGCGCTCCATCTCCTCCCACAGCGGGGATAGGGGACGCTGGGGCAGTCTCCCAGACAGCAGGAAGGTGGTATCCACCCCCAGTGCGCCCACGATGGGCAGTAGGAAACGAAGGGTGGAGCCGCTTTCGTTGCAGTCCAGCTCTGCTTTTTCGGGGATACGCTCTGCCGGGAAAACGGCATAACCGTCGTCGGTCCGCAGGATCTGGGCACCCAGGGCGCACAGGCAGTTGACCGTGGCTTCGATGTCCCGGTTGGTGTCGGGGCAGCGCAGCTGGGTGGGGCCGTCGGCGAAGGCGGCGCAGATCAACAGGCGGTGGGCCTGGGATTTGGAGGGGATGATGGTGATGTCGCCCTGCAATTTGCGGGGCAGGAGGCTACTGATCATTTCATAGACCTTCTTCGATAAAGGATTTGATCTCTTCCACCGGCATGGGGCGGATCTCGCAGTTGCCGATGGAAGTGGGGACGATCAGGTTCACAGTACCGCCGGAGCGCTTTTTGTCCGACAGGGCGCTGTGGTACAGGAGGTCGGCGTTGTAGTCGGTTTGGATGGGCAGGCCGAAGCGTGTTATGGTTTCGATGATCTGATCCCGGGTATCCGGCGTGCAGATGTCACGGCTGGCGGCGGCTCTTGCCACGATCGCCATGCCGATGGCAACGGCTTTTCCGTGGGAGATGCCGAAATGGCTTTGGGCTTCCACGCCATGGCCGATGGTGTGGCCCAGGTTCAGCTTCATCCGGGCTCCGGTGTCGAACTCGTCTTCCATGACCACGTCCCGCTTCAGCTCCATGCAGCGGGCGATCACATCCTCCCGGTGGAAGGACAGTCCGTTCTGTGCCAGGTGGTCGAAAAGGGCGGGGTCGTAGAGGATGCCGTATTTGATCACTTCTGCGCAGCCATCCCGGAAGATGTCCTGGGGGAGGGTGTCCAGGGTGTCCAGGTCGCACAGCACCAGACGGGGCTGGCAGAAGGCACCGCACAGGTTCTTCCCGGCGGGAAGGTCGATGGCGGTCTTGCCACCCACGGAGGAATCCACGGCGGCAAGCAGCGTGGTGGGGACCTGGATATAGGGGATGCCACGCAGGAAGGTGGCGGCGGCGAAGCCGGTCAGGTCGCCTACTACACCACCGCCCAGGGCCACCAGGCAGTCGGAACGGGTCAGCTGGTTTTCGGCGAGAAAGTTCAGAAGCTCCAGATAAACAGAGCCATTCTTGCTTTCTTCACCGGCTTTGATCACGAAATGGATCACGTCGAAGCCGGCTTTTTGGAGGCTTTCGATCGCGGCTTTCCCGTGGAGGGGGAAGACGTTGGTATCGCTGACGATGGCGGCCTTGGTGGCTTTGCAGACCTTTTTCACTTCCTGTCCCAGTGTGGGCAGGAGACCGCTGCCGATCAGGACGTTGTAGGTCCTGGAGGCGCGTACCTGGACTTCTTTCATCCGTCTACCTCTTCCTTGCGGCGCTTGCCCTCTTCCAGGAGGGCGACCAGCGCGGCTTCGTCATGGTTTTCGATGGCCATCTTGTATTTTTTTAGGCTTTCGATCAGGGTGTCCAGCTCGAACAGCAGGTTGTCTTCATTTTCCAGGAACAGCTCCGCCCACATCTGGGGATTGAGCCATGCCACACGGGTCAGATCCTTGTAGCTGCCTGCCGAGAAGCCCTTGTGATCCAGGGCGGTGGGAGACTTGATGAAGGCGTTACTGACGATGTGGGGCATCTGGGAGGTGAAGGCGATCATCCGGTCGTGATCGGCGGCGGTGGTCACGGAGAAGTGGCCGAAATGGCAGGGGGCCAGGGCCTGCTTCGCTCGGTCCAGCAGCTCGATGTCATCGAACCGATCGGGGACCAGGACCATGGGCGCACCCTCGAACAGATTCGCCCGGCTGTACTTGAAGCCGGAGAACTGGGTGCCAGCCATGGGGTGGCCACCCATGAAGGTGAAGCCGTATTCCTTGGCCACAGGGAAGCAGCGGTCGCAGATCTCCTGTTTGACACCGCAGCAGTCGATCACCAGGGCATCTTTGCTGATGTAAGGGGCGTTCTTCTCCAGCCAGGAGGCGGAGCCATCGGGATAGATCGCCAGCAGGATCAGGTCGCATTCGCCCATGTTTTCGGGGGTCAGGGGCGCTTCCACAGCGCCGGAGAGCATGGCAAAGGACAGCATGCTCTCGTTGCGGACGCTGCACAGGACCCGGTGGCCTTCCAGAGAGTAGGCTCTGGCCAGGGAACCGCCGATCAGGCCCAGGCCCAGGATACCAACGGTCATACGATCGCCTCCCGGATCTTGTTCACACGCTGGTTCAGCTCATCGAACTGGGCGGGGGTCAGGGACTGGGCACCGTCGCACAGGGCGTGGGCGGGATCGTTGTGGACCTCGATGATCAGGCCATCGGCACCGGCGGCGGTGGCGGCCACTGCCATGGGAGGCACCAGCTTGGCCTTGCCGGTGGCGTGGCTGGGATCCACGATCACAGGCAGGTGGCTCAGGTCGTGGAGCACGGACACGGCGGACAGGTCCAAAGTGTTGCGGGTATAGGTCTCGAAGGTACGGATGCCACGCTCGCAGAGCATGACACGCTCGTTGCCTTCGCTCATGATGTATTCGGCGCTCATCAGCAGCTCCTGGAGGGTGTTGGCAAGGCCACGCTTCAGAAGGATGGGCTTATCGGTCTTGCCCAGCTCTTTCAGAAGGTCGAAGTTCTGCATGTTACGGGCACCTACCTGGATGATGTCCACATCCGCGAACAGGTCCAATGTGGAGATGTTCATGATCTCAGTGACGATGGGCAGGCCGGTCTCGGCTCTGGCTTTCAGCAACAGGTCGATG
This sequence comes from Oscillospiraceae bacterium, assembly GCA_017456045.1. Classification (GTDB taxonomy): domain Bacteria; phylum Bacillota; class Clostridia; order Oscillospirales; family Oscillospiraceae; genus Faecousia. Next base: position 5,474 of record JAFTKE010000001.1, on the reverse strand, counting down.
CCCTCGCCGCCCATGCCCTGGAAGGCGTAGGGGGAGGTGCGGGGCTTGAAAGCGCCGCCACGGAGGATATTGGCACCGGAAGCCTTGACGGCCTTGGCGATGCCGATGATCTGCTCCTCGGATTCCACGGAGCAGGGGCCCGCCATCATGGCGAAGTTGCCGCCGCCGATCTTGACACCGCCTACTTCGATGACGGTATCGTTGGGGTGGAACTTCCGGTTGGCCTGCTTGAAGGGCTCAGAGACCCGCTTGACGGTCTCCACCATGTCCAGGCTGCTCAGCAGTTCCATGTCCACACGGCTGGTGTCGCCGATCAGACCAAGGACGGTGACTTCGGCACCCTCGGAAACGTGGACATCCAGGTCCATCCTTGCCAGCCACTGGATCAGGTGCTGGGTCTGCTCCGGGGTAGTGCCATGCTTGAGTATCGCGATCATAATAACATCTCCTAACAAAAATAGCGCCGCCCGGATCCGATCCGTGCGGCGCTTTGGAAATACATTTTTACAGCTCCTGTAAAATCGTTGCAGCACGAAACGCTATTACTTTTTCTGGGTAAAAAAGTAATAGTAGGTAAAGTAAAACTGTGCGGCGACGTTGAAGTTGACCATGATCTGGCCTCCAAATACATAAGCTGTGGACATTATACCACGGGTGGTGGAATAATGCAAGAGGAAATTCTCGAAAATCAGAGGATCTTTGCAAGTTCGTCCAGGATCCGGTCCAGATCGGCAGAAAGCTTCTGAGGATCGCCGAACATATGGGAATACAAGGCCCGGAGGTTTTCTTCAAAATCGGCGGGTAGCACAGAGCAATATTCCTTGGCCAGCTGGATCAGCCGCTTCTCGCCGGGGTGGGTCACGCCGTTCAGGGCGAAGATCACGTCGAAGTAGGTCTCCAGGAATGCGGCGGTGCGGTGGTTGACGCTGTTCAGGTCGCCCCGCTTAGCAGCCTTCTTGATCTGCAGCTCATAGGCGGGCATGGAATCTCGCAGGAGCCGCCAGCCCTGCGACAGGATGTTCTTTTTCAGCTGCTCCGGGTAGGGGACGGTGAAGCGCTCCTTGGCGGCGGTGAGACGGCCGGAGCCGTCGTAGACGATCTTGCAGGTGATCAGGTTGTGCCACATACAGGTGGTGTAGGCGTTGCTGGGCTGGCACTGCTCCACGACCCGTGCCACACCTGCGGTAAAGTCGTCCAGGTCCCGGAACAGCAGGTCGAAATCGATGCCGTTATTCAGGGTGCCGTTGTCCTCCAGCTCCCAGAAGTGGTTGCCGTATTCTACGTAGGAGCAGTATTTGCCCAGGATCGCGCGCCGGGTCTCCTCGCTGACGGGAGCGGTGCAGTAGAGATAGATGTCATAGTCCGAATTTTCGTCGAAATGGCTCCCGGTCCGGGAGCCGCCCAGGGCGATCGCTTCCACCTGAGGAAGGGCGGACAGTTCGGAAAACAGTTGGTCGATCATAGAGGTGGCCTCCTTATATGTTTGATCTGGTATATTTTACTACTGCGGTTTTGGAATTGCAAGGGGTGGGGGAGAAATTACTTTATAAAACATCTGTTCGAAAAGGTTGATTATTACGGGATCTCGTGGTATGATATCTATGAAACGAGGTGAGAGGTATGGAAGGGGAAAAGTATTACATCGCCATCGATTTGAAGTCGTTCTATGCCTCTCAGGAGTGCATCGAGCGGGAGTTGGATCCGCTGACCACCAATCTGGTGGTGGCGGACGAGAGCCGGACGGAGAAGACGATCTGTCTGGCGGTGTCGCCGTCCCTGAAGGCTTATGGGGTGTCCGGGCGGGCACGGCTGTTCGAGGCGGTGCAGAAGGTCAAGGAGGTCAATGCGTTGCGGCGGAGCATGGCACCGGGGAAAGTGTTCTCTGGGAAGTCCTGTGATGCCAATGAATTGGCGGCAGATCCATCGCTGGAAGTCGATTTCATCATCGCCAAGCCCCGTATGGCGCACTATGTGGAGTGCAGCGCCCGGATCTATGAGGTGTATCTGCGCTATATCGCACCGGAGGATATCCATGTGTATTCCATCGATGAGGTGTTCATCGATGCGACACCTTATCTCAAGACCTATGGGATGACGGCCCATGAGCTGGCGAGGATGCTGATCCGGGAGGTGCTGACGGAGACGGGTATCACCGCCACGGCTGGGATCGGGACGAACCTCTATCTTTGCAAGGTGGCCATGGATATCGTGGCGAAAAAGATGCCGGCGGATAAGGATGGGGTACGGATCGCACAGCTGGATGAACGAAGCTATCGGCAGCAGCTATGGGATCACCGTCCCTTGACGGACTTTTGGCGGGTGGGCCACGGGATCGCGAAGAAGCTGGAGCGCAATGGGATATTCACCATGGGAGACGTGTGTCGATGCTCTTTGGGCAAGCCTTGGGAGTTCCACAATGAGGAGCTTCTTTACAAGCTGTTTGGGGTGAACGCGGAGCTTCTGATCGACCATGCTTGGGGATGGGAGCCCTGCACGATCGCCCAGATCAAGGCTTACAAGCCATCTTCCAATTCCATCAGCTCTGGGCAGGTGCTCCAGTGTCCTTATGAGCATGAGAAGACGGCGCTGATCGTGCGGGAGATGGCGGATACGCTGTCTATGGATCTTCTGGACAAGGGGCTGGTGACGGATCAGATCGTGCTGACCATCGGCTATGACCGGGAGAACCTGACCGATCCCGCGATCCGCAATGCTTACAAGGGGGACATCACCATGGACCATTATGGTCGGGCGATCCCCAAGCACGCCCATGGGTCGGTGGATCTGGGGCGGATGACTGCATCCACCAGGCTGATCGTGGATGCCGCCATGGAGCTGTTCCACAGGATCGCGGACCCTCGGCTTTTGAGCCGGAGGATCACCATCGCCGCTGGGAGGGTGATCCGGGAGGAGGATATCCCGGTGGATGAGATGCATCAGTTGGATCTGTTCACGGCGATGGATGCCCGGCAGGAGGATGCGTCTTTACAGCGGGAGAAGCGCCGTCAGCAGGCGCTGCTGCATATCCGGAAGAAGTATGGGAAGAACGCCATCGTCAAGGGGATGAACTTCCAGGAAGGGGCCACGGCTATGGAGCGCAATGGGCAGATCGGAGGGCATAAGGCATGAGGTGGAAGTATGAGGATATGCTGCACCTTCCCCATCATGTGTCTGCCAAGCGGCCGCAGATGGATATGATCGACCGGGCGGCCCAGTTCGCGCCCTTCGCGGCGCTGACGGGGCATGACGCAGTGATCCGGGAGACAGCCCGGCTGGTGGATCAGCCCATCGAGCTGACGGAGAGTCGCCGGGCGGAGCTGGATGGACAGTTGCAGGAACTGGCGGAGCGGCTGGAAGCGCAGCCCATCGTGACGATCACCCACTATGTGCCGGACCAGCGGAAGCAGGGGGGCGCCTATATCTGCACCACCGGGAGGATCAAAAAGGTGGACGCGGCGGCCCAGGCGGTGGTGCTGGTGGATGGATCTGGGATCGAGTTGGAGACGATCACGGAAATCGACGTACTACCATGATGTAGGGAAAGGGCATGCCCTTTCCGTTGCACTTGCGACAGCAAGTGCATGATGGATGCTACTATTCCGCGAACCGCATGCGATTCGCGGCGGAAAGGGCATGCCCTTTCCCTACGAATGGATGGATGTAATTCGTTCCATTTGCACGAAAGGTGCTTTACATCCATTGATCACTGTGGTAAACTGATGGCAAGAGATTTGCTGACGCAGAAGGGGTGCCTGATGCGGAAGGGATGCCATATGGTGATCAAGCGCTCCTGCGGGAGGGCTTTCGTTGGCGTTCCCTGGTCAGGGAGCGCCGTTTTTTATTGGAGGTAGGGTATGGATAACAGAGTGGCGATCTTGGGGATCGTGGTGGAGCAGGAAAGCTCGGTGGAGCCGCTGAATCGGCTGCTCAGTGAATACGGCTCCTATATCGTGGGGCGTATGGGGATCCCCTACAGGGCCCGTGGTGTGAACCTGATCAGTGTGGTCATGGATGCGCCGGGGGATAAGATCAGCGCCCTTTCTGGGAAGCTGGGGATGCTTCCGGGGATCAGCGCCAAGGCGGTCTATGCCAAGCTCCCGGAGGAGAAGGCATGAGATCGCTGGTGGAGAAGCTGTGCCGGGAGCGGGTGCTGTCGGAGGAGGAGTTCATTGCCCTGATCCAGGGGAGAGATCCTCAGGTGACGGCGCTTTTGGCGCAGCGGGCAGCAGCTGTACGGCGAAAAGTCTATGGTGACCGGGTGTTCATCCGGGGGTTGATCGAATTCACGAACCACTGCAAGAACGATTGCTACTATTGCGGCCTACGCTGTTCGGATCGGGTGGTGGAGCGGTATCGACTGTCTGAGGAGGAGATCCTGGGATGCTGCCACAGGGGCTATGAGATGGGGTTTCGTACCTTCGTGCTGCAAGGTGGGGAGGATCCTGGGTATCCGCCGGAGCGGATCTGTGCTTTGGTGGCGCGGATCAAGGAGGCGCATCCTGACTGTGCCGTGACCCTGTCTGTGGGAGAGCAGCCCAGGGAGGTGTATCAGAGCTGGTTCGATGCCGGGGCGGATCGGTATCTGCTGCGGCATGAGACGGCGGATGGGGATCACTATGGGATGCTCCACCCGGCGAGGATGAAACTTGGCAACAGGCTGCGCTGCTTGCGAGATCTGAAGGATATCGGCTATCAAGTGGGCTGCGGCTTCATGGTGGGCTCTCCTGGGCAAAGGCCGGCGCATATCGCCAGAGACTTGGCTTTTATCCATGAACTGCAGCCCCATATGGTGGGGATCGGGCCGTTCATACCCCAGAAGGATACGCCTTTTGGGAAAGAGAAGGCAGGCTCGGCGGAGCTGACGGTGTATCTGCTGTCGATCATCCGTCTGATGCTGCCGAACGTGTTGCTTCCTGCGACCACGGCCTTGGGAACGATCCATCCCAGGGGGCGGGAGCTGGGCATCGCGGCCGGGGCCAATGTTTGTATGCCCAATCTGTCGCCTTTGGCAGTACGGAAGAAATACGCGATCTATGATGATAAGATCTGCACCGGAGATGAGGCGGCGGAGTGCATCCGATGCCTGCGGGGGCGGATCGAAAGCGTTGGATGCGTGATGGATATGGGAAGAGGCGACCATGTGACTTTGAGTGGAAAGGAAGTAGATAGATATGTATGATCCTAAATCTATGAAGGCGGAGGAATTCATCGACCATCAGGAGGTATTGGATTCTCTTGCTTATGCGGATGAGCATAAAACGGATGCTGTTTTGATCGATGCGATCCTGGAGAAGGCACGGCTTCGCAAGGGGCTTGACCATCGGGAGGCTTCCGTGCTGTTGGCCTGTGAGCTGGAGGACCGGAACCAGGAGATCTATGCCCTGGCGGAGCAGATCAAGAAGGACTTTTATGGGAACCGTATCGTGATGTTCGCGCCACTATATCTTTCCAATTACTGCGTCAATGGGTGTTTG
>JAFTKE010000021.1 GCA_017456045.1 Oscillospiraceae bacterium | reverse complement strand
TCCGAGCCGCCTTCGGCGGCCCACCTCCCCTCAAAGGGGAGGCTTGTGATGCGTACCTTTCGTTAACTTAATGACATTGGGCGGAAAGGGCATGCCCTTTCCCTACGTTATCGATCGTTAGTAGTTTGGAGGATGGGTATGAAGTTGTATTCGGATGCGAAGCTGTATTTGCAGAAGAAGATCTGGCTGTTTTTTGCCATCTTGGTGCTGTTCCTGGTCCAGGACAAGCTGCAGGACTGGTGTACGCCCTTCAAGTATTTCGATGAGGCCTTCGGTCTCGTGGTGGTGCCGGCGGCGATCTGGCGGCTGATCCAGCTGCGGAGACTGCCGAAGCTGAGCAAAAGCGGTCTTTGGCTGGGGATCTTGCTGGTGGTGTTCTTCCTGTCGGGGTGGGCCGGGCATTTCGTGTACCGGTATCAACCCCTGAAGAACGCGCTGATGGATTCCTATGTGAACATCAAGTTCTTCCTGGCGCTGGCGGCGGCGTGGCTCCTGTTCGACGACGGGGAGACGGACTGGGGGCAGCTGAGGGAAGCACTGTGGCCGGTGCTGAACGTGATCACCGTGGAGCTGTTTTTGCTGTGTCTGGCGAACCTGGTCTTCGATGTGTTCGAGTATGATATGCGAGGCCCTCTGCGGGCGATCAAGCTGTTCTATTCCGCTTATACCGTGCTGGTGGGGCTGTGCGCTCTGCTTTGCGCGATCTACTTGTGGTACTATGGCACCAAGGGCAAGAAGGTGGTGCCCTACCTTCTGATGCTGTGCGCGATCATGTATTTCACCCGCCGGGTCAAGGGCTTCGGCGCGATCGCGGTGGTGTTCGTGGTGTACCTGCTGGTGCTGGTGGGAGACACCAGGCTCAGCCGCAGGATGAAGACCATCGCCTACATCGTAGTGGGCGTGGCCGGTGTGGCGGGACTTTACCAGATGTTCAGCTACTATTTCGCCATGGGCATCGAGTCCGCTCGGGCCATGCTGACCTTGGCGTCCCCCTTCTGCGCCTGGGATCATTTCCCCACCGGAAGCGGCTGGGCCACGTTTGGGTCCGCCTTCTCCGGGGAACCCTATTCTCCGGTGTATGGGCAGTATCTGCTGCGGGGGATCTGGGGCCTTGGACCTGGGGACGATCCGTCCTTCCTTTCTGATACCTACTGGCCCATGATCCTGGGGCAGTGCGGCTTTTTCGGCTTCGCCGCGTTCGTGGCGGCGCTGGTGCTGATGGTGCGTAAGCTGTTGAAGCTGCTGGCGCCGGACCGCAGCGCCTATGCCTCCGCGGTGTTCGTGCTGATGTATCTGCTGATCTCCAGCACCAGTGAATCGGCGCTGGCCAACCCCATCGCCACGCCTCTGGCCTTCTGGCTGGGCTTCATGGTGGCGCAACGGAGGCAGGAGACGGTATGAGGAAGCTGCTTGCCCGGTATCGGGAGGCATCCCCGGCGGTCCGGGCTTCGATCTGGGCCACGGTGTGCAATTTCCTCCAGCGAGGGGCCGCGGTGCTGGTGGTGCCGATCTTCACCCGGTTGCTGACCACGGAGCAATACGGCGTTTGCAACGTGTATTACGCCTGGTTCGATATCTTCGTGCTGCTGACATCTTTGAAGCTGCCCTATGAGGGGCTGAACAATGGGTTGATCCGCCATGAGCAGGACAAGGATGGATACACCTCCTCGGTCCTGGGGTTGATGGTGGTGCTGACCTGCGTTTCGGCGGTAGTCTACTGGCCGCTGCGGGACGTGATCGGTGGCTTCACGGGGATCAGCCCCTTTTTGATGGTCTTCATGTTCATCCAGCTGCTGTTCAGCCCGATACTGAACCTGTGGATCGGACGGCAGCGGTTCGATTTCAAGTATCGCGCGCCGGTGATCGTCACCCTGATCTCCACGGTGCTGAGTCCCGCGATCGCCATCGTGGCGGTGCTGAACACCAGCTACATGGCGGAGGCCCGGATCATCGCCCTGGCGGCGGTGCAGGCGGTGTTCGGCCTGGGCTGCGCTGTGGTGCTGCTGTGGCGGGGGCGGGTGTTCTACAAAAAAGAGTACTGGAAGTTCGCTGTCCGGTTCAACCTGCCGCTGCTTGCTTACTACCTGTCCCAGACGGTGCTGAACCAGTCGGACCGGATCATGATCGATCATTTCTGCGGCAGCGGCAAGGCGGCGATCTACTCGGTAGCCTATACCGCTGCTACGCTGATGCTGCTGGCGGTGTCCGCGATCAACGGGGCCTTCAGTCCCTGGCTGTATCGCAAGCTGAAAGCGGGTGACCACGCCGCGGTGCAGCCGGTGGCGGGGCAGCTTTGCCTGCTGGTGGCAGGCGCGACGCTGGCCATGACGGTGTTCGCGCCGGACGTGGTGGCGATCCTGGCGACAGAGAGCTATCAGGAGGCGATCTGGATCATCCCGCCGGTGTCTGCCAGTGTGTTTTTCGTGTTCCTTTATATGCAACTGGCCAACGTGGAGATGTTCTATGGGAAGACCAAGGGGATCTCGGTGGTCTCTATCGTCTGCACGCTGGTGAACGTGGGGCTCAACGCCTGGGCGATCCCCCGGTTCGGCTTCCTGGCTGCGGGGTGGACGACCTTGGTCAGCTATGTGCTGCTGGCGGTGCTGCACTATGTACTGATGAAGCGGTGCTGTCCGGAGAAGGTCTTCCCGGTGAAGACGATCCTGGTGGTATGTGTTTTAGAACTGGCGTTGTCCTTCGGCATCATGGCCTTGTACCCGCTGGGGTGGATCCGCTATGGCGTGATCGCGCTGGAGGCGGTGTTGGTGCTTTGTTTCCGGAAGAGGTTGATGGGACTATTGGACAATGTAAGGTCGTAACGTACAGGATAGATGGATACGGTGTATTTCCGCAGATCGCAGGCGATCTGCGGCGGCGAAGGCATTCCGTCGCCCTACGATGGGCAAATCGAACCGAAGGAGGATGATCTATGGCCAGGGAGCCTGAAAAGTGCATGAGTCTGGGCTCCTTCAGCTTGGCCCGGGGCATCGGTATGGTGCTGATATTGCTGGGCCACTCGATCACGCCGTTCTTCAAGCCTGCTGCGGCGGAGGGACTGTTCGCCGGGGCGGGGAGCGTCCTGGGGGGCGGGATCATGGCTATGTTCTTCATGATCAGCGGCTTCGGATTTTATGTCCGCAGCCCCAAGCGGTGTGTCAGCGTCCAGACCCGGCTGCTGCTGGATCCCTACATCTACACCATGGGTGCGATCCTGCTGACCCGGCTGGTGCTGGCGCTGCTCCTGGACCGCTCCTTCAGGGGCCATGGGGGAGAGCTGGTGCTGACCTATCTTTTGGGGCTCAACGCCGAGGGCGGCGGTACGCTTTGGGGGATGCGGATCGAATCTGTGAGCATCCTGTGGTTCATTTTGGCGCTGTATGGCGGGTGGATCTGCTACAATGGGATCTGCCGGCTGAGGAGCGGTGTGCTGCAAAAGCTGCTGGTGGCGGCTTGTGTGGTGCTGGGGTGGCTGATGACGGTGCCCCAAAAGGTCTGGCCCTACTGCCTGCCCATGGTGCTGCTGTGCGTGGGCTATTTGGCGGCAGGGCACTGGATGCGGCTTGGAAGCTGGCTGGAGCGGAAGCTTCCCTGGTGGGCATGGGCCGCTGTGATCGCGGTGAGCGTGGTATGCGCCGCTTTTGGCGGTGTGAACATGGTGGCCTGCGAGTGGCGGCTGGGGCTGCTGGATGTGGCCGGGTCCTTCTGCGTGGGCTTTTTGCTGCTGCGGCTGTACCGCTGCTGCCTGGGGCTGACCGGTCTGCCGGTGCGGATCTTGGAGGCGGTGGGTGCCAGCTCCTTGTGGATCGTGTTCCTCCATGGCTACGAGAAGGTGATCTTCCCGTGGCATCGGCTGGGGGCGTATCTGCCGGGGACGATATGCGTGGTGGTGTGCTTCATCGCCAGGGCACTGCTGATCTATCTGTTTTATCGACTGCTGCGCCTCTTTGGACGGCGGTCCAGGAAGAAGAAGGTCACCATCGAATGGGAGGAGTAGAGGATGAAACAAAAGAATCGGTTCAGTAATCTGCTGGAACACCTGATGGAGGTGGCGGATGTAAAGAACTATGTGCTGGCCAACCGGTTGCAGTATGACGTGTCCTACATCAGCAAGTGGGTCAGCGGGCGGATGTTGCCCAGTCCCAAGACAGAGGAGACGGTGCTGCGGGGCATCAGCCAGTGCGTTGTGGAGGATGGCAGCGAGGATGGCCTCGAGGTGCTGCTCACAGACTACCAGGTGGTCTCCAAGCGGGATCTCCAGGGGGCGATCTACGACCATCTGATGGCGGAGTACATCTATGTGAAGGACGCCCAGCGGGACACTGGCAGCACCATCGCCCCTAAGACGCTGTTCTTCCCCAAGCTGACCATGCCCCAGTACATCGCCAGGATGCACCATCCGGTGCTGCGCCGGGTCAAATCCTTGGATATCGTGGCGCTGATGGATCTGATGGGCATGGACCGGGAATACCGGCTCCAGATCGCCAGTGTCGATGGTGGCGCTGCCCAGGATCAGTGGCGGTATCCTGATGTCCACTTCTCCATGATCATCGACCTGACGGATCCCCATCTGGACTATGTGTACGATACGCTGTTCCTTCTGAACATGCTGACCAATATGTCCAGGATCGATTTCCAGCTGTACACGGCCCGGCAGGCTTATGGGCGGGCGGTGTTCACGGTGAAGGACGAGTTCGCCATCACCGGTATGCTGATGCAGGGCTATCAGTGTATGGCAGTGACGGTGAGCGAGGATCCTGTCAACTCGGCCACGCTGTATCGGTCGATCCGGTCTCTGTGCAGCCGGGAGCGGCTGCTGGTGCGGCAGGTGTCCATGGAGGAGATGCTCCTGGGCAACGACTATGCCCGCAGTCTGATCAGCCCCAACCAGCGGCTGATGTATGGACACATGACGGAGCATTTCGTCCCCGACGACCTGTTCGAGGAGCTGCTGCCCCAGCTGGCGGAGAAGGGTGAGAGCGCGGTGGGCTATGAACAGCTGAAATGGTCCCACACCCTGGCAAAGCGGAGGTTCGAGGAGCTGCCGATCAGGATCTTGTTCTATGAGCCGGCGTTTTCTGACTTCGCCGTCACCGGTGAGGTGGACTTCTACAATGTGAAGGTCCGGCTCACCCCCAAGCAGCGGCTGCGCTATATCCGCAACCTCAGTGAGCTGTTGCGAAACAACGAGAACCTGTCGGTGAAACTGGTGTATGGAGCGCTGATCTCCGACTTCCAGTACAACGCCGATCAGTGCGTATTCCTGACTGATGGGATCTCTTATTTGAGCCTGGATGAGACGGTGAACCGGGACAGCCTGCGGGTGGTGAACCACGGGGATATGAAGAACATGCTGGAGAAATTCTTCGAGAAGCTGTGGGGCTACGAGCGGGAGATGGTGATCTCCGACCGGGACGCGATCATAGAGTATATCGAGCATATCACTCAGCAGATCCGCATGATCAGCCATCTGGAGGGCTGAATGGAATTTTAGTGACTGATATCAATCATAAGCTGCAAAAGTTGTCACATTTTTATGTCGACCAGCTTTTGCAGCTTGTTTTTGGCAATTGGAAAGTTTGGAAACGCATTATATATGGAGGAAAATTAAAGGAAACAGGACGTGAAAGTTCGTGAATCACGAAAGCGGTAGTTTTGTCATTTTCAATCCCGTGCATTCCATTCCTTGCCATGGTATACTTTCGAAGTGATCAAAAGTGAAAAGAGGTCCTTTGTCGATGATGAATGGAAAGACCCTGACCGGTAAGCCCAGTGTCGATAAGCCCTGGCTGAAATATTATCCCCAGATCCTTCTTGATAACCTGACCGTGCCTGAATGCACGTTGACTCAATATCTGCTGGCCAATATGCCCGGCATGGATGTTGCCGCCATGCACTACTACGGCACCGACTTCACCTGGGCCCAGGTGTGGGCTTCCGCCGACCGGATCGCCAAGGCCATGAAGGCCGTGGGCTTCGGAGAGGGGGACCAGATCCCTGCTTTCCTGCGCAGTGTGCCGGAGTTCATCCCTATGCTGCTGGCTGCCGAGAAGATCGGCGCGTCGCTGCTGATCCGGGACAATGAGATCCACGAGAATGCCGACGCCATCCGTAAGTCCGGTGCCAAGGTCATGTTCGCCCACAGCTTTTTGTCCCATGGGGAGATGAAGATCTATTCCAAAGAGGCGGGCGTGGAGCGGTTCGTGCTGATCGACCCCTGCTATTCCTGCGACCGGAAGCAGATCCCGGACTATATCCTGCGCAGCCTGGATGGGCTGTATCCTGAGGTGTGCGCCCATGGCAGCAAGACCATGAGCTGGGACGAGTTCCTGGCCCTGGGCGACGGCTACGAGGGCCAGGTGGAGGCCACCGTGGATATCGACCGGCCGCTGTTCCGCTGCTACACCAGCGGATCTACCGGTCCTTCCAAGCAGGTGATCCACTCTGCCCACACCATCATCGGTGTGCTTTCCCAGATGAACTTCTACGGTGGCGCCGAGATCCGGCCCACCTGGCTCCAGACCATCCTGCCGCCCTGCCTGGTGGCTGTGGTGATCTCCATGCTGCTGCTGCCCCTGGCTTCCAACAAGCTGCTGATCCTGGATCCCTGGGTGGATGTGATGGATCTGGATCTGGAGCTGATGCGTTATCGCCCCAACAACTGGCCCATGATCCCCATGTTCATGGAGATGATCATCCGCAGCGAGCGGATCCCCGCGGACTATGATATGTCCCATCTCATGGCCGCCGGTGCGGGCTGCGAGGCCTACAACAATACTCAGCTGGCTCGTGCCCAGCAGTTCCTGTACGACCACAACTGCAACATCACCTTCACCACTGGCTATGGCTCCAGCGAGGCCGGTTCCAATGTGGCGTTCCATGTGTCCGGCCATCCCATGGGCCATGGCAATGTGGGCTGCCCCATGCCCCTGTCCACCATCTCCATCTTCAAGCCCGGCACCACTGAGGAGCTGGGGTATAACCAGGAGGGCGAGATCTGTGTCTGCGGACCCGGCAATATGCTGGGCTATGACGATCCCGAGGCCACGGCCAAGGCGCTGCAGGTCCATGAGGATGGCAAGGTGTGGCTGCATATGGGCGACATCGGCTATATGGATGAAGATGGCGTGCTTTACACCCGTGGCCGCGGCACCAGCAAGCGCTACGGCGGAGGGTTCCTGGACATCCTGCCCATGGAGAACCTGCTGGCGGACGCGGACATCGACGGGCTGGAGGACGAGTTCTTCGTCAACATCCCCGATCCTGTGAATGAAGGGTATCTGGAGCCCCATCTGTATGTGGTGCTGCGGGATGGCCTGGGCATCGAGGACGTGAAGGAGAAGATCCACAGCGCCCTGAAGCCCCACATGATCCCGGTGAAGATCACCCAGCTGCCGGAGCGTCCTTTCTGGCACTTCAAGACCAACCGGATCGGTCTGACCAACGAGGTGCTGCGTCAGCGGACCTGCTACGCGGTGAACTGAATCATTTCGCCCCCTGATCGGTCGATCAGGGGGCGGTTTTTTGTAGTCCTGTGGATCATCATTTCGCGTGCTAAGCGGCGCAGCCGCATCCCTTCTCCCTGGGAGCGGAGCGTCGCGCAGCGAATCGAGATAGTAATGATCTCCGGGGGAGATCATACCTCTATTACGGTGCCCCAGTGCGCACACTGGGGCGGAAGAGGGATGCGGGCGGCGACGTGATGGTTTTGGGGCGGTATAGACCTGGAATATCGTTTCGCGTTTCAGGATGTCTGATAGGTTTTCTGAACTTTTAAGTTACTGCCCGCATTCCCCTTCAGTCAGAAATGCCCGTTCCGGTCATTTCTGACAGCTTCCCCCCGGGGCTGCGCCCGCAGGCGCGTTTCGGAGCGCAACCGGCGAAGCCGGCTCTTGGCGCG
>JAFTKE010000020.1 GCA_017456045.1 Oscillospiraceae bacterium | reverse complement strand
GCTGGTGACTACCCTGACCAAGAAGATGGCGGAGGATCTGACCGTTTATTTGCAAAAGGCGGGCATCAAGGTGCGGTATATGCACTCGGATATCGGCGCTATGGAGCGGATGGAGATCATCCGGGACCTGAGAATGGCGAAATTCGATGTGCTGGTGGGGATCAACCTGCTCAGAGAGGGCTTGGATCTTCCTGAGGTGAGCCTGGTGGCGATCCTGGATGCGGACAAGGAAGGGTTCCTTCGTTCTGAGACCAGTCTGATCCAGACCATCGGCCGTGCCGCCCGGAACGCTGAGGGCCGGGTGATCATGTATGCCGATTCGGTCACTCCCTCCATGCGTGCCGCGATCGATGAGACGGAGCGGCGGCGTTCGATCCAGGATGCTTACAACAAGGAGCATGGGATCGTCCCCAAGACGGTGATCAAGTCTGTGCGGGATCTGATCGAGATCTCGTCTCCCACCGCCGAGCGGAAGGGCCGCACCGGTGTGAAGATGACGAAGGCAGAGAAGGAAAAGGAGATCGCCCGTCTGGAGAAGCAGATGAAGGAGGCGGCCCGCATGATGGAATACGAGTATGCTGCCGTGCTGCGAGATCAGATCATCGAGCTGCGGGGCAATGGTATCAAGTGATAATGATGATCCCGGTGCGAATGCACCGGGATCGGTCTATTTGGGGTCATTCGGTACGCAGGGCGATCACGGGGTCTTTTTTCGCTGCGCTGCGGGAGGGGATCAGGCCGGCGATGAAGGTGAGGAATACGGACAGACCCACCAGGATCGCGGCGGGGAGGGGATCCAGGACCGCGTTGGCGTCGATCGCGGCGATCTCATGGATCAGGGCGTTGATCGGGAACAGCAACAGCTGTGTCATCCCGATGCCCACCAGTCCGGCGGCCAGGCCCTCGATGATGGTCTCGGCGTTGAACACCCGGCTGACGTCGCCCTTGGAGGCGCCTACCGCACGGAGGATGCCGATCTCCTTGGTCCGCTCCAGTACGGAGATGTTGGTGATGATGCCGATCATGATCGAGGAGACGATCAGGCTGATGCCCACGAAGGCGATCAGGATATAGCTGATGGCGTTGATGATCGTGGTGATGGAGGACATCATCAGGCCCACGGTGTCGGAGTAGACGATCTGCTCCTCCTCGGGACGCTGGGCGTTGTAGTCCGCGATGATCTGGGAGATCTTATCCTTGGACTCGAAGTCCTTGGGGTACAGCTCGATCATGGTGGGCTCCTCCAGGTCGGAGACGCCCAGGATGGTCAGGTTTTGATCCAAGGTGGAGTTGGAGGTGGCACTGAGGAACTGCTGGGAGATGACAGCGGCGATCTGGTCCTCAGTCATGCCCTGGGCGGTCATCTGTTGGATATATCCGCCGATCAAAGCCTGCTGGTCCTGGGGCAGGGTGGGCAGCAGGGCGGTGATCTGGGCCATGGTATAGATATCCTGCTCCGCCTCAGGGTCGGCGAAGGGGAGACCGGTGAAGATGTCCGTATCGGGGGAAGCCTGCTGGGCTGCCACCACGTTGGAGCTGTTGACCCGGTCGATCATATGCAGCATCAGGTCTCCCCGGTAGCCCACCACGCCGAAGGCGGTGGTGATGGAGCTTTCGGAGGAGGGACGCAGGATGCCCACGATCTGGATCTCTTCGGCGGTCTGGAGCTTAGTGGTCAGGTACAGCTCGTCCTGGGACATATCCACCCAGATCCCGTCCTTCTCCTGGTAATAGTCGGAGGAGGGGAGGAGCTTGTATTTCAGGCCGATGAAGTCATCGTAGGTGTAATCGTAGATGGTGGTGTCGATATCCGGCTCCAGTCCCTGGACCTTTTGCTGGAGTGCTTCCTGCAGCACGGCGATATCCAGGATGCCCAGGGAATAGAGGGTGTAGTCGGTGATCTGGTCGTTCTCGTCCACGATCAGCACCACTTCGTTCCAGGAAGTGGGCAGGCGTCCGCTAAGGACATCGTACTGGGACTGGAGCAGCTCCTGGTCATCTGGGATCTGGGCCCATACGTCCATTTGAGAGGTCATCATGCTGTTTTGACCGCCCATGCCCAGGGAGTTGAAGACCTGGCTGGGATTGACCTGGTAGACACCATCGGAGATGTCAGCCTTGTAGACGTTCAGAGGGGTGGAGTAGAGATAGCGGATCTCGCTGGTCAGCTCCTCCAGTCCGCTTTCGCCGGAGTCGATGAAGTCTTTGAAGGCGGAAAGGTCGTTGGTGGTGGCTCCGGTGAACATCATATCCATCATGTTGGTCATGACATTGGCGGAGTAGATGTGGTCCGGCTGGGGATCTGTCAGCTGATCCTGGGTCTGCATGGCGGTGAGCATCCCGGTCATGTCCATGGTCTGGGATTCCAGGGACACCGGGTAGCTGGACAGGGTGTCCCGTTCCACGTCGTCGATATAGTTATTGATGCCGGTGGAGATCGCCAGGATCAGGGCGATGCCGATGATGCCGATGGATCCGGCGAAGGCGGTCATGATCGCACGGCCCTTCTTGGTCATCAGATTGCTCAGGGAAAGTGAGAAGGCCGTCAGGGCGGACATGGAGGCGTGGCGCTTTTTGGTGGCAGCCTCGGTCTGCTCTTCGCTCCCGTCGTAGGGGGCGGAATCGGAGATGATCTTTCCGTCCAGCAGGCGGACGGTGCGGGTGGCGTAGGCCTCCGCCAGCTCCGGGTTGTGGGTGACCATGATCACCAGACGGTCATGGGCGATCTCCTTCAGAAGGTCCATGACCTGCACCGAAGTCTCGGAGTCCAGCGCGCCGGTGGGCTCATCCGCCAGCAGGATCTCCGGGTCATTGACCAGGGCACGGGCGATCGCCACACGCTGCATCTGACCGCCGGAGAGCTGGTTGGGCTTCTTATGGAGCTGGTCACCCAAGCCCACCTTTTCCAGGGCTTCGGTGGCACGGCGGCGACGCTCGGCTTTCTTGACGCCGGAGAGGGTCAGGGCCAGCTCCACATTGGCTAGGACCGTCTGGTGGGGGATCAGGTTATAGCTTTGGAACACGAAGCCAACGGAATGGTTGCGGTAGGTGTCCCAGTCCCGGCTTTTGAAGTTCTTGGTGGACTTGCCCTTGATGATCAGGTCGCCGGAGGTGTAGCGGTCCAGGCCGCCGATGATGTTCAGCAACGTGGTCTTGCCGCAGCCGGATTGGCCCAGGATCGCCACGAATTCCGAGGGGCGGAACTCGATGCTGACCCCTTTCAGGGCATGGACTGGATGGTTGGCGGAGTCGTAGACCTTGGTGATGTCGGTGAGTTTGAGCATGGATATCGCTCCTTCATACGAGATGGTTCGATGTTACAAAATAGGTATGAACTGGACGTGAATGGAGTTAAAATTTTATCCAATGTATCGGAAGCGGGGGCCATGGTAGTCGTCCCGGTGGATCTCCTCGGTCCACATGGCGGCGGGGCGGACCCAGAGGCTTTGATCGCCGTAAAGGGCACGGTAGACCATCATGGGCTCCAGGGTCTCGGAGTGCTTCGCGATGCCGATCAGCTCGTATTCCTTGCCTTTGAAGTGGCGGTATTTGCCGGGTGTCAGTTCCATAGGATACCTCCATTGGGTGTGTTTGGGGATATTATAACCGGTTTGGGTGGGGGATGCAACATTTTGATGGGGGAGTTGGATGGCTAGATGATCGGTGGTGCGGTAAATTATCGTTTAACGTAGGACTGACGCACTGGTGCGGCAGCGCCTATGCCTTCCCCCGGGGGGAAGGTGCCCCAGTGCGCACACTGGGGCGGAAGGGGAATGCGGGCGGCGATGTGATGGTTTTGGGGCGGTATAGACCTAGATCATCGTTCAGCGTTCCAGCAAGTCTGATAGGTTTTCTGAACTTTTAGGTTACTGCCCGCATTCCTCTTCCGACCTCGCTTCGCTCGGCCACCTTCCCCCCGGGGGAAGGCATTGCGCCCCTGCGGGGCGCTCGGCGGCCGTCGGCCGCCGCATCGTTGCTGCGCTAAACGATAATTTACAGGTTATCGACAAACTGAGGGACGGGCGATCCCACGTCCCTCAAAACGCGATCTCATTCCGCGCCGCCTCGATCAGGCCCTCTTCGATCATCCACTGCACCTCGTCGTGGATGGTCTCCTGATAAGGCCGGGTGGTGTAGCCCAGCTCCCGCTGTGCCTTGGAGTAATCGAAATCGTTGTTCCTGGCCAGATTGTACACGGAGAAGGTGGTCATCAGCGGCTTCTTGCCGGTCTTGGCCGCCTGCTTCTCCATCCCCTGGGCGATCTTTTCCGCCAGATCCAGAGGCAGATAGAACATGATCTTCTTGGCCTTGCACTCCTTCTGGAGCATCTGGCAGATCTCCTTCAGAGTCACCGGCTCGTTGGCCAGGATGTAGCACTCGCCCACCCGGCCCTTGTCCACCGCCGCGATGGTGCCGGCCGCCAGATCCCGGACGTCGCAGAGGTTGAAGGAACCCTGCATACCCACAGGCATCTCGCCCTTGATGATCTGCAGCACGGTCCGAGTGGTCTCGCCCAGGGCGTGGTCGTTGGGGCCCAGGATCCCGGAGGGATGGACGACGCAGGCCTTCAAGCCCATGACCCGCACCGCATCCAGCACCATCTGGGTGGCGATGGCCTTACTCAAGGAGTAAGCGCCCACGACTTTGCGGTCGTCCACAGGCGTGAACTTGTCCACTTCCTTGATGGGGGTGCCATGAGGCTGCTCGGGGATAGCGCCGGTGGAGGAAACATAGACCATCTTCTCGCACTCGGGGTGCGCCAGCACCTTGGTGATGATGTTACGGGTACCGGTGACATTGACTTCCATCAGCTTGTCGGAGAAAGTGGGGTCAACGGTGACCATGGAAGCGCAGTGGATGACCACAGAGGTGCAGCCCTCCGGGACCGTGAAGAAGGGATCCAGAGACTCCGCGTCACACAGGTCGCCCAGGACCACTTCCACGGCATCCGGGATGTACTTGACGGACTTGTCGTTGGGCAGCACCAGGGCCCGGACCTTCTTCCCCGCCTCCAAGAGCTGGGCGCAGATGTTGGACCCCAGGAACCCTGCGGCACCGGTCAGCAGATAGATACGTTCATCGTTCATGATATGGCACGCTCCTTATCTCAAATCATGGCCATATCGTAACGCCCCCACATCATCGATCCGTTTCCTTTATGTTTCTGAAATATTAAAATGCAGGGACTCTCTCACGACAGTCCCTGCATCACTCATTTCAGCAGATCATCCGTCAGCCGAATGATCTCCGGCGCGATCTTTTCCCGCTCTTTTTTGAGGACACGTTCATACACCGGATACGCCAGCGCCACCGGCACCAGTCCCAAAAGCCCCACGGCGATACCCACCGCCATCGCGACGCCCCGGCGCAGCTGCAGCAGATCTCCCAGATCCGTCATGACCAGACTCATACCGGCGCCCAGGATCAGCGCTCCGATCACGCCCAGAGCGATCGACCAGATCCTGGCCTTGCGGTAAGCGCCCCGATGGAGCCTATGCAGCCGCTGGATCTTGCTCTCTTCATGGGGAAGATACTTTTGGCGGATGCGCTGGATCTCCTGCTGCTGAGCAGCAGAGTATGTATAGTTGAAACCATCATTCTTTTCCATGCTTTATCTCCTTGGTCGCCTTTACGATGAGCAGGACCGACAGCGTCACCACAGTGATGCTGACCCCGGCACCGGTGAGTATGATGAAGATCCGCTGATGCTCCACGGACATCTCAGCGCCGAACTGGGCGAACATAGCCGTCTCCAGGTTCAGCATGGACACCAGCGCCGCCGACAGGCTGACGATCTTGGCCGTGGACATGACGGGGCTGCCCAGCTTCCGATACTTCACCATGTCGATGATCGCGTGGGTGGTGGAGTAGAAGGTATACATGGCCATCACGTAGATCATCATCCCGGGATAGTGGGATCCCCGGTTCTGATACAAGATCATCAGCACCGCCCCGCTGAGGGACAGGTTCACCAGCAGCAAGATATACGCGCAGATCCGGGACCGCCTCCACTCCCCCAGGACGCTGGAGCCGATCTGGTTCTTGCGGACATAGCCCACCAGCAAGAACCGCATCATGGCCATGATCACATAGTACACCGCCAGCACCACGAACCACCAGCTGCGGTTCAAATACCAGGACCACAGGTTGGTCCCCACATACAAAAGGTTGATCCCTAAAGATAGATACAACGAGACCTTCGTGCGGAACGCCCGATCAGTCATGTAGCGGTTCCCGAAGGGATGATCGTAGATCTTCTTTTTGATCTTCTCATACTGCTTCGGCAGCACCAGCACGCAGAACACCGTGACCACGCTCAAAGTATAAAAGGACAGCACATACGCCCCATAAGCGATGGGCGTCTCCTCCCAGCCCTTGACGAACACCGTGATCAGCAGCCCCGCGCTGACCACCGTCAGCAGCGCCATGAGCCAGATCGGCGGGAACAGCAGCTTGTTCCCTATCTTTTTCCAGTCCATCTCATTTCCTCCGGATCTTGACAGTGAAGGTGCTGCCCTGGCCGAAAACGCTCTGGACACCGATCTCACCGTTCAGGATGTCCACCACCCGCTTCACCAGCGCCAGTCCCAGGCCGTTGCCCTGGGTGGCACGGGAGGTGTCTCCCTGATAGAATTTTTCAAAAATGTGCCGTCCCACCTCTGGCTTCATGCCGCAGCCGGTATCCCGCACCGAGACCACCACCCAGTCCCCTTCCGTCCGAAGCTCCAAACCGATGGTGCCTCCCTCCGGCGTGAACTTCACCGCGTTGGAGAATAGGTTGTTCCAAACCAGACTCAAAAGCTCCGGATCGGAGCGGATGCGCACATCATCCTGGATCTCCGCCTCGATCTGAAGCTCCTTCTGCTCCCAAACGTCCTCGAACTGCAAAAGGCAGGAGCAAAGCTGCTCTCCCAGATCATACTCCTCCCATTGCGGGAAGATCTGCTGGTTCTCCAGCTTGTTCAGCTTCAGGATATTTCCGATCAGCTGAGCCAGCCGCCGTGCCGCCTCGGAGATGGCCTTGGCGTATTCGTTCTTCTCTTCCTCGGTGATGCCGGGCTTTTGGAGCATGGTGGCGTAATTGCCCATCACCGCCAGCGGAGTCTTCAGCTCGTGGGACACGTTGGCGATGAAGTCCGTACGCAGTGTCTCAGTGCTGGCCAGCTCCTCCGTCATCTTGTTCATGGCTTCGATGATCCGGTCGAAGCCATCGTCGCTCGCCACTCCCCGCAGGGGCTCGATCCGAACAGAGAGGTCCCCCTGCATGATCTTCTCCGCCGCGTCGGTGATGCGCTTCACAGGCCGATCCACCGTGAGCTTCCTGCGGACCAGATCGATCGACGCGAACAGCAGCGTGATCAGTACCACGTTGCCGAAGGTCAGCTTCGCCGCCACCGTGATGTTGTCAGCGGTGAACTGGAGCCCCATGGAGTCCGCCAGAGTAGTGACGAACAGCATCATACAGCAGGTCACCGCGAAGGCCACCACGATGAAAAAGATCACATAGCTGTTCACCGCCTTCAGCACCCGCCGAAAGGTCAGCTTCTTCATTTGATCACCGCCTTATAGCCCAGGCCATGGACGGTCTTGATCTGGAGATCCTCACACTGGGCCAGCTTGCTGCGCAGCTTGGTCATATACACGTCCACCGCCCGGGGGGCAGTGTCCGTATCCACGTCCCAGAACTCGTCCATCAGCTGCTGCCGGGTGAAGGTCTTCTTGGGATAGGACAGCAGCTTGTAAAGGATGTTGAACTCCCGGTTGGTCAGGCTGACCTCCTCGTCACCCAGGGTGGCGGTACGCTCGTCCATGTCCATGCAGAACGATCCCACCACCAGCTTCCTGGAGGAAGCGATCTTGGCCCGGCGCAGCAGCGCCCCGATCCGCAGCAGCAGCTCGTCCAGATCGATGGGCTTGACCATGTAATCGTCCACGCCCACCCGATATCCCCGCTGCTTCGCAGCCAGATCGTCTCTGGCGGTCATGAACAGGATCGGGATATCCTCGTTCAGGCTGCGGACAGTGCGGACGAATTCGAACCCATCGATCCCCGGCATCATGATGTCGGAGACGATCAGATCGAACACCGTACCATACATAGCATCATAAGCCTCCTCCGCCCCCAAACAACCGGTGGCCTGATACCCACTGTCGTTCAAAAAACCGCACACAGACCGATTCAGGTCCCTGTCATCCTCCACCACCAAGATTTTGAACATCGATACCACCTCACGAAACATTAGAATGATATATCGTATCCTATCACACAAATGTTAACATTTTGTTTTCAAGCCCCTAATAGGGTGCGACCTCTAAAAGTTTAGGTCGAAAAACCTGTAGATCATCGCTTAGCGCAGCGATGCAACGCGCCCTTGCCCCCCTCGTTTACGAGGGGGGTGCCCCACAAGCGAAGCGCAGTGGGGTGGGGGGAGTCCGAATAGCGCAGCATTCCACGCAATACCGGGACTGGAGAAAAAGTCGTTGATAAGAATGATTATCGTTTACAACATTATGTGCCGCACGAAAGAAGTGTGTCATCCTGAGCGAAGCGTAGCGGAGTCGAAGGATCTTGCCACCTATTTGGCCGCAAACGTCACGCTTCATGCATAGATCCTTCGACTCGCTGTCGCTCGCTCAGAATGACATAACTGGGGTGCGATGAAACGCTAAACGATGATTTTCTCACTTCAGCTACGAAATCCGGTTATTATGTTTGTACTTGCAGATCGGATCGAAAATTGATATAATGTCACCGTTTTTGAACGGAGGTGCGGTCGTGGAAGACAGGATCGGAACACAATTCCATATTGCGGTCTGTGACGATATCCAGACAGACCGGGAGCAGATCGCCGGGATGACGGAGGATATTCTCAGTGGTGAGCAGATCCCCCACAGCATCCGTTGCTACGAAAACGCCAAGGCTCTGCTGACCGCTATACAAAAAGGCGCAAAGTTCAACCTTCTGCTTCTGGATGTTCTCATGGACGAGATGGACGGCATGGCCCTTGCTGCCGAGTTGCGAAAGCAAGGGGATCAGACCATGATCGTTTTTGTTTCCGTCTGTCAGGAGCTGGCCCACCGGGGATATAGGGTGAAGGCTTTGCGTTATCTGGTAAAACCCTTGCACAAAGAGGATCTGCAGGAAGCTCTGCTGTACTGTCATAAGCAATGGCAGGCAAAAAAAGAAATCCTGCTGCCCATTGCAAAGGGGCAGTACAGGACTTCTTTTCCGAATATTCAATTTGCGGAAGCCTGTGACCGGGGCACCCGGTTTGTGCTGAAGGACGAAACGGTGGAGTGTAAGCTCAAGTTCAGCCAGGTGGAAGCGATGCTGCCAAAATCCATGTTCCTTGTGTGCCACCGGGCCTATATCGTCAATCTGTCCCTTGCCAAACAGATCAGTCCCTATGAGTTCCGAATGAAGTCCGGAGCTGTGGTTCCGATCAGCCGCTACCGCTACAATGAAGTCAACCAGCAATTCGTAAACTTTGTGACGGATTAAAGGGGGATCACCAGCTTCACGATAAAGCGGTCATCGACCCTTTGCTCCGTGATGGTTCCGGAATATTTGGCCACGATATTCTTTACGATCTTCAAGCCCAAACCGTGCTTCGGCACGGTTTCTTTTTTTGCGTCCATTTCCGGTTCCTGTGGATCGAAGCTGTTTTCACATACGATCCCCAGGAAACCGTCCCGCTGGTGCAGCTTCAGCATGATATAGGGGGCGGCTGCTTTGCTTGTGGCAGTGATGGCATTGTCCACAATGTTCATAACCAGGGCGCAAAGGTCGGGATCGGACAGGGGCAGCGGCTCCGGCGCCGTCACATGGGGAACCTCAACACGGATTCCGGCATCGATAGCAGCACCCAGTCTGCCGCCCAGAATAATATCCACCATTTCATTTCCGCTCTCCACAACAGGGCGGATCTTTTGATTCTGACCGATCAGCTCCGTCAGATAGGCGGTTCGCTTCTCGTCATTGTCCATATCCAGAAGGGTTTGATAGTGGCGGAACATATCGTGCCGCAGCATCATCACTTCCTCGTGCTGGTGGCGGAGGTTTTGGTAACTGGCTATGGCCAGCTCCTGCTGTTGCTGCATCAGGTGCTTTTCCGCGCGGCGGTCCAGCTCCTTGCGGATCGCCTCCACAACAGCGGCGATCAGGGCAGCCACGGTAACACCGGAAAGGGTGTAGGTGTAGATGTATTGGATCTGACCGCTGACCAGGTTTGCCGCGATCTGGTGCCAGACGAAGCCAAAGCCGTTCAGGGAGATCTGAATACCCCAGCTAACGGCGATCCCCACAAAGGCCAAGGGCAGAAAGACCCCATAAAAGCGGTTTTCTTTTCTCCACCGAAGAATGCCCATCACCAGCAGGGCGACCAGGCTGATAAAGGCCAGCCACGGGGGCAGATAATGGATAAAAGAATAGAGCTGAACGGGCTCCGTCAGAAAACCCGTGGATACCGTCAGAACGACGGCATCGGCAAGCACGGACAGAGCATAAACCCCCACCGGGATCCAAAGGAGCTTTCGGCGGCTACCACCCTGAAGCGTCAGATAGCACAGCAGTGCAAAGGTGGAAACCAATGGGATCAGGGTGGTGAGGGAGTCGGAAAGAGGCGCGAAATACCGGTGGTAGAAGCTGGTTCCAATAAGCTGCTGCGCCATCCAGAGGAATGCGACCACCGCAAGGCAGAGAATGCTCCAATCCCGGCTGCGGACAAAGGCTGCCAGCAGGATCAAAGTCAGCAGACAGGCCAAAGCCGCAAGCAGCGTGGTTTGAATAGTCTCGGAGATCAGGCCGCTTTCGTAGGCGTAGCCACAGTAAAGCTGAACCGAGGTAGGCCATGCCACAACGGAGCCGGTTTCCGTCCATTCCGGGAAGGACTGGGCAATGGTCAAAGTCTTGCCTTGATAATCCTTGGGCAAGCTGATGGTAACCGGGTCTTCCCGGAACACCTCGCTCATAGGCAGCTGTACATAGCCGATCCGGTTGTCCAGCTCCGGGCAGTCGGTGTAGATCAATGTATCATCCAGCCAGACGGAGAACTGCCATTCCACGGTGCCAAGCTGCAGCGTAGGACTGTCCAGCTCCTCCTCCATGACCCGGGAAAAATAGAAGGTCTGTCCCAGCTCAAGCCCCGTGTATCCACCCCGACCGTTGGGGGTCAGCTTGGTTTTTGTGCTGCCCTCCTGGGTGTAGACCGTCCAGCCCTTCTCGTCCGGTGTTTCCGGGAGGGCCTCCATACCGTCCTCCAGATACATCAGGGATAGATCCAGAGCCATATCCTCCATCGGCTTCACATATATCAAAAGGGTGCAGATACAGGCAGCCGCAAGGATCAGTGCCAGTACCGGCAGAGCATAGCGCATAAGTTTGTTTCGCAAAAGGGGTCACCTCCTGAAAGTGTTTTATTAAAAGGCTTCTCCTTGAGGAGAAGCTGTCAGCGAAGCTGACTGATGTGGTGTGTTACTTTTGCTTGCAAAAGTAACATTGCCATCAGGCGATAAAATGAGCAATCAACGTTGTCGATGTGATTTTGTTCCAAAATCACCCACCACATCCGCCCCCTTACGGGGGCACCTTCTCCTCAAGGAGAAGGCTTATTTATGTGGTTCAGGATATTCTGACACACACCTTCGAAATTTCGCATAACATCCAGATTGGAATACCTCAATACGGTAATTCCGAGAGAGGAAAGATATGCATCCCGTTGGGCATCCTTTGTTTTACCGTCGTTCTCAAAATGCTGCGAGCCATCCAATTCGATGACGGTCTTTACCTCTGCAATATAGAAATCAACGATATAATAGCCAATGACCTTTTGCCGATGGACCATAATCGGAAGCCCCTTCAGAAAGTCATACCAAAGATGCCGTTCCTCCTTAGTCATATTCCTTCGAAGGGCTCTGGCATTAGAGGATAGCTTAGAATTGTGAGTACTGTTCATGGACGACCTCCCCAAGGCTTCTCCTTGAGGAGAAGCTGTCAGCGAAGCTGACTGATGTGGTGTGTTACTTTTGCTTGCAAAAGTAACATCGCCATCAGGCGATAAAATGAGCGATCGACTTCGTCGATGTGATTTTGTTCCAAAATCACCCACCACATCCGCCCCCTTACGGGGGCACCTTCTCCTCAAGGAGAAGGCTCAGGGG
>JAFTKE010000019.1 GCA_017456045.1 Oscillospiraceae bacterium | reverse complement strand
GAGGCTTGAGATGCGTATCTATCCTTAACTAAGTGACATCGTGCCGCAGCAGCCGCTTTTCCAAACTTCAGTCCCAAAGACAGTTCCAATTCTTTGCGAAATACTCCAACCCGGACCACACCGTAGTCACCACGATCAAGGCGGTGACCGTCCAGCACAGCCAGGAGAAGGTGGGGAACGCCATCAGCACGCACAGCCCGATCATGGAGCTGGCGGTCTTGACCTTGCCGGACCAACCGGCAGCGATCACCGTCCCCTTGCCCACAGCCACCAGACGCAGACCGGTGACAGCGAACTCCCGGGTCAGGATGATCATCATGGCCCAGGCCGGGACCATGCCCCACTCGCAGAACATGGTCAACGCCGCGATGGTCAGCAGCTTGTCCGCAAGGGGATCCAGGAACTTCCCGAAATCGCTGACCTGGTTATACTTCCTGGCGATCTGCCCATCCACGAGATCGGTCAGGCTGGCGATGATGAACACCCCCAGGGCACACCACATCCAAACATTGGGTGCCCCGCCAGACAGATACATCAGCACCATATACACCGGGATGAACGCCACCCGGACCAATGTGATCTTGCTAGCCAATGTCATAGCGTTTCCTCCACCAGATAGCCTGCCAGATCTCCCTCCACCAGACTATCGATACATACCGTCACGAAGCGGCCCTCAGAAAGGTCCTCGTCACAGGCGATCCACACCCGACCGTCGATATCCGGGGAATCGGCATAGGTCCGACCAAAATATTGCTGGAACTCTTCATCATACCCATCCACCAGCACCTGGATCTTTTGACCGATCATGGCTTCGTTGTATGTATCCATGATCCTGGACTGGATCGTCTCGATCATAGCAGCCCGGCTTTGGGCCACCTCCAGATCCGGATGCTCCATCTCAGCCGCCGGGGTCCCCTCCTCAGGGGAGAACGGGAACGCGCCCACCCGCTCCAGCTTCATCTCCTTCAGGAAATCGCAAAGCTCGGTGAACTCTTCCTCCCCCTCACCGGGAAGACCGGTGATCACGCTGGTACGCAGCACCAGACCAGGGATGCGCCCGCGCAGCTTGGCGAAAAGCTGGCGAAGATACGCTCCATCCCCCCGCCGATTCATCCGCTTCAGGATCTGAGAGTTGCAGTGCTGGATCGGGATATCCAGATACTTGACGATCTTAGGCTCGCCGGCGATCACGTCGATCAACGCGTCGTCGATCTCGTCGGGATACAGATAGTGGATCCGCACCCACTCGATCCCATCGATCTGGCAAAGCTGCCGCAGAAGCTCCGGCAGCAGCCGCTGATGCTCCGGGAAGTCGGTGCCATACCGGCTGGTATCCTGGGCCACCACGATCAGCTCCTTCACGCCGGAGCTGGCCAGCAGCCTGGCCTCATACAGCACGTCATCCATCTGACGGCTGCGGAACTTCCCCCGCAGATAGGGTATCACACAATAGGCGCAACGATTGTCGCATCCTTCCGCGATCTTGATAAATGCGTAATGCTCCGGGGTGGTGACGATCCGCCCAGTCTCCTGCTCCGGCTCATCGATGGAGCCGAAGACGGCCACGGTCTGTCCTTCCAGCAGCGCCTCGATCGCGCCTACGATGTCGGCATAGTTGCCGGTGCCCAGGACGCCGTCCACCTCCGGCAGCTCCTCCAGGATCTGGTCCTGATACCGCTGAGAAAGACATCCGGTGACCAGGATCTTCCCCACGGCCCCCGCCTCCTTCAGCTGAGCGGTCATGAGGATGTAGTCGATCGCTTCGGTCTTGGCCGAGTCGATGAAGCCGCAGGTGTTGATCACCACCACATCGCAGCCCTCGATACCGGCGCATACTTCATGTCCGGCTTCCTGCACCCGGTACATCATCCGTTCGCAGTCCACCTGGTTCTTGGCACAGCCAAGGGAGATAAATCCGATCTTAGCCATCATATCCCTCCGGGATCTCCAATTCTAACTGTCGCAGAGCCTGCCGGACATCGCCATAGCTGTGTCCCCGGCGGATCAGGGCATCGATCGCCCGTTTCCGGCTCCGCTCATCGGCATCCGTTCCCAGCCGTGACCGCAAAAACGCTACGATCGACTCCGTCTGGTCCGGATAATCCTCCAGTGCGTCCTCCCAATACTCCTTGGGTATCCGCTTCTCATACAGCGCCTGCTTGGCTCTGGCGATGCCATAGCCCTTCAAGGCACAGCCACGGACGATCTGGGCAGCAGTCTCCCGGTCGTCCACCAGTTTCAGCTCTTCCATCCACTGCACCGCCGCATCGGCCTGTCCGGGGTCCTCCCCTTTTTGGATCAGCCGCTGCCGCAGGTCCCGCTTGGACACATTGGATGCTGTCACGATCCGCACAGCCCGCATCTTGGCAGACATCTGCCCTGCGGCCTCCCGCAACGCTGCCATCTGCTCTTCGTCCAGCTCCAGCCCGGTGTAAAGGCCGAAGTCCTCCACCGTCTGCCGGTACAGCCGCATGGTGGTGCCGTCACTGAACCGCAGGGAGAACCGCCCTGCCCGGTCCGGCTTGGCAGCCAGAGACTCAATCGTCATCGCTGAAATCGTCGGCGCTCACGGCCACGCCCCGGTCAGCAGCCTTGGCAGGCTTGACCTCGATGCCCATGAGCTTGGGCATATTGGCTCGGACCTCTTCTTCCACCCGGGCAGCGATCTCGGGGTTGGCCTGCAGGAAGGTCTTGACACTGTCCTTGCCCTGACCGATCCGGTCGTCGCCCATGGAGAACCAGCTGCCGCTCTTCTGGACGATGTCCAGCTGGACCGCCAGATCCACCAATTCGCCCCACTTGCTGATGCCCTGACCGTAGTAGATGTCGAAGAAGGCTTCCCGGAAGGGAGGCGCCACCTTGTTCTTGACCACCTTGACCCTCGTCTTGTTGCCGATCACATTGCCGCCTTCCTTGATGGCCTCCACACGGCGCACGTCCAGACGGACGGAGGAATAGAACTTCAAAGCATTGCCACCGGTGGTGGTCTCAGGATTGCCGTACATGACGCCGATCTTCATACGCAGCTGGTTGATGAAGATCACCACGCAGTTGGTCTTGGCGATGTTGCCGGCCAGCTTCCGCAGGGCCTGGGACATGAGCCGGGCCTGCAAGCCCACGAAGGTATCGCCCATCTCGCCCTCGATCTCCGCCCGGGGGGTCAGGGCCGCCACAGAGTCCACCACCACCGCGTCCACTGCGCCGGAGCGCACCAGCGCGTCGGTGATCTCCAGGGCCTGCTCACCGGTATCCGGCTGGGAAACCAGCAGATCATCGGTGTTCACGCCCAGAGCGGCGGCGTACACAGGATCCAGGGCATGCTCCGCGTCCACGAAAGCCACCTCGCCGCCCCGCTTCTGGCACTCCGCCAGGATGTGCAGCGCCAGTGTGGTCTTACCGGAGGACTCCGGGCCATAGATCTCGATGATCCGCCCCTTGGGAACGCCGCCGATGCCCAGTGCCGCATCCAAAGCCAGAGACCCGGTGGGGATCGCCTCCACGTTCATCTCAGGCCGATCGCCCAAGCGCATGACGGTGCCCTTACCGAAATTCTTGTCGATCTGGGCCAACGCCGTCTGCAAAGCCTTCTTCTTATCCGACGCAGGGGTCGGAGCCTCATAGCTGGGTTTCTTAGTCGCCATCTCTATCTTCCTTCCTTCCGAACTGTGCCAGCACGGCACGCTCGATGTCGTTATCGTCCCTGGTCCGTTCCAGGATGGTATATCCGTTGTCTTCCAGTATCTTGCACACGTCATCGCCCTGTCCCATGCCGAACTCGAAGCACAGGTATCCGCCGGGCTTCAAAACAGAGGTATAGTTCTTGACGATGGCCCGGTAGAAGTCCAGGCCATCCTCTCCGCCGTACAGCGCCAGATGAGGCTCATACCCCTTGACGCTGTGGGGCAGCTCCTCCATCTCCTTGGCGGTGACATAGGGCGGGTTGGACACGATCATATCGAACTTCCCCAAAAATGCCGAGGGCGCTGCCAGTGCGTCCGCCTGGACGCAGGACACCCGTCCGGTGAGCTTGTGCAAAGAGATGTTCTTCTTTGCCACCGCCAGCGCCTCCCGGGACACGTCCGCCAAGGTCACCTTGGCATCCTTCACCCGGTTGGCCACCGCCAGACCGATGCAGCCAGATCCGGTGCAAAGATCCAGGATCCTGGGGTCTTGATCCAGGAATAGTCCCTTTTTGATCGCCAGAGACGCCACCGCGCAGGTATCGTCCCGGGGGATCAGCACGTTCTTGTCCACATACAGCCGCATCCCGTAGAATTCCCACTCGCCCAATACATAGGCCAAGGGCTCTCCTTCCAAGATCCGCCGCACCGAGGACTCCATGGCGTCACACACATCCTCGCAGGCATATTTCTCCCGGTCGGCCAGGATCTGCTCATTGGTCTTGCCGGAGACATAGCACAGCAGGTTCCGGGCCAAAAGGCTGGCGGTCTGCTGGTCCTCGATCTCCAAAAATGCCCGCCGGGCCTCCAGGTAGAGGGTGGCGAAGGTCTTTACCACCGGTCATCCCCCTCCTTCTCCGGCAGCACCGCCTCCACAGCGGCGATGCCCACCTCGATCATGCTGTCGTCCGGCTCATTGGTAGTGAAATTCTGGAACCACATCCCGGGACCGGTGAGGATCCGGGTGAACCAGTTGTCGTGACGGCCAACGAAGCGGTTGATCTCATAAGCGAAGGCCACCACCACCGGCAGCAGCGCCAGCTTATAGACGATCATGATCACCCGATACCACAGCGACCCCTGCATCGCCGCCAGCGCCGGCACCAGCTCCAGCAGCACCGTAGATGCCACAGAGAACAATAGGATCGACAGCAGCATCACCACCAGCAGGAAGCTGGTGCCGCACCGGGGGTGCTTGCGGGTCATCTTCCGCACGTTCTCCACCGTCAAAGGCAGTCCCGCCTCATAGCAGCGGATCGTCTTATGCTCCGCCCCATGGTAGGCGAAGACCCGCTTCATCTCTCCCATCCGGGACACCAGGATCATGTAAGCAGCGAAGATCACCATCCGGATCAGCCCCTCCACCAGGTTCAGCAGCAGCAGGCTGTCGATCCACTGATCGAAGAAGCTGCCGATCACCATGGGAAGCAGGAAGAACAGCCCGATGGACATACACAGCCCCAGGGCCACGGCGATGCCGATCAGCGCCTTCTGGAACTTCTCGTTGCCCAGCTTCTTCTCCAGCCACGCATCGAACTTGGAGGGCTCCTCCTGATATTCCTCAGGAGCCAGATCCGCCGACTGCATCAGCGCCTTCACACCGGTGACCTGGGAATCGAAGAACCCCACCACGCCCCGGATCAAAGGCCAGGTACAGAAGGACCCCTTCTTGTGGACCTTCCGGGGCTTCACGTCCACCTTCAGTCCATCCTTGGTCCGCACCACCACGGAATCCTTCTCAGGCCCCCGCATCATGATGCCCTCGATCAGGGCCTGACCACCGATCATGGTCTTGAATTTCTCACAACAATTCCCATCGTTTTTCTTTGCCATAGGTTCCCTTCCTTACCGTTCCACCGGGAGGCGCACCGTCACCAGGGTACCGCCGCCGGGGGCGTTCTCCAGATCCAGGCTTCCGCCGTGGAGCTGGACGATCTCATCGCACACCGCCAGACCGATACCGGTGCCCCGTGCCTTGGAGCTTCCCTTGTAGAACTTCTTTTTCACCAGAGGCAGCTCGTCCTCCGGGATGCCGGGACCGTGGTCCCGGATGGAGACCACCACATCGCCGCCTTGCAGCGTCATGGTCGCCTCGATCTTTTGGCCCTCGCCGCCATGCTTGGCAGCGTTGTCCAATATATTCAGGAAGACCTGCCGCAACCGCTTGGGGTCGCAGGAGATCTCCGGGATATCCTCTTCACTGTACAGATATTCCAGCCGGATCCCATCCTGGGCCAGTCTGCTCCCGTACATATACACCGTATCCTCGAATTCGCCCCGGATATCCACCTGTTCCTCCACGTTCAGAGTGAACCGGCCGTCCTGGATCCGGGTGAAGTCCAGAAGCTCGATCACCATCTCCGTCAGACGCTGGGTCTCCCGGTGGATGATCTTCATGCCCCGCCGGGTCTGTTCATCCAGCCGGTCATCGAACAACAGCGTCTCGCTCCAGCCATTGATGGCGGTCAGAGGCGTGCGCAGCTCGTGGGACAGGGAGGAGATGAACTCGGACTGCATCATCTCGTTCTGGTTGATCTTGGCGGACAGCTCATTGACCGTCTGGGCCAGATCCGCGATCTCGTCGTCATATTTGGTCTGGATCTGGGTGCCGTAGCTGCCGGAGGCGATCATCTTCGCCTTTTCCGTGATCTCCGCCACCGGCACCAGGATCGAGCGGATGTAGTAGCTGCTGCTGATCAGCAGGACCACGACCACCACCATAAGTGCCAGGGCACACAGCAGCGCCACCTGCAAGACCTGCTGATCCATGATCCGGGTAGAGGTGACATAGCGCAGCACGCCGATCACCTCACCGTTGGAGTAGATCATGGGGCTGGACACAGCGATGATCCGCTCCCCGGTATCAGGATCGCTCCCCACATAGGTACAGATCCCCCGGGTACTCATGGCCTCGGCGATATCGCTGGTGGTGGGCGTCGCTCCGGCCCACTGACCATAGGAGGACACCACCAGCTGTCCCTCCCCATCGATGAACTGCAGCTCCAGAGAGTTGCGTTCCTCGAAGGTCTGAGCATAGGTGATGCAGGACTGATAGTATCCATCATAGTCCTGATCCAGATAGTCCTCGAAAAACTCCGTGGTCTCCTCCGCCCGGCGGCGCATATCCGACTCCAGATTGGAGTAATAATAGGCCGCGAAGGTAGCGGTCACCGCCAGAGCGCACACCAGCCCCAGAGCGCAGACCACAGCCAGGGTGTTCAGCATCCAGCGCTTGCGCAGACCTCTGAGCTTACGGGCGGGCTTTTCCCGCTTCTTCAGCTTCCCCACTTGTAGCCAAAGCCCCAAACGGTGGTGATATAGGTGGGGATATTGGGGTTATCCTCCAGCTTGATCCTCAGACGGCGGATGTTCACATCCACGATCTTCAGTTCTCCCTCATATTCCCGCCCCCAGACAGCGGAGAGGATCTCCTCCCGGGACAGCGCCCGTCCGGGATTCTGCATGAACAGCTTCACGATCGAGTACTCCACCTGGGTCAGGCGGATCCGCTGACCGTACTTCTCCAGCGTCCGGTTCCGGGTGTTCAGGATGAAGGGGCCCATGGTCAGCAGCTCTGTGACGCTGACACTGTCCCCCCGAACTCTTCTGACCAACGCGTCCAGCCGGGCAGTCAGCTCCGCCGGCGAGAAGGGCTTGGTCACATAATCGTCCGCACCGGTCATGAGGCCGGTGATCTTATCCATCTCCTGGGTCCGGGCGGTGAGCATGATGATGCCCATGCGCTTGTTGGTGGCCCGGATCCGGCGGCACACCTCGAAGCCGTCCATATCCGGCAGCATGATGTCCAGCACCGCCACATCGATGTCCGGGTTGTCCCGCAGGGCGTCCAGAGCCTGCTGGCCGCTGCCCGCCTCCACGGTCTGATATCCAGCCCGCTGCAGATTGATCACAACGAAGGACCGGATATTCTCCTCATCTTCCAATATCAGAACTTTTTTCATATCTGCACCTCATGTCTCTCCGGTGTTCCAGTGGGAACGGATCAGCCGGAAGCTCCGGATCAGGCTTTCCTGTGTCAGCCCATAGCTGGCGGAAGCCACCTCCAGATACGCGCTATAGATGGTATCTTCCCCTTCATAGAGGATGAACCGATTGTCTCGAACGGCAGCCTCCTCCCGGTCGCTGCCGGTGAAGACGTACACCGACATCAGCCGCTGTGCCTCGGTCAGATCCTCGTTCCACAGATACAGGTCCGTGGCATCATCCCGCTGGACAACTGTGATCCTGGGAGCGATCTGCCTGTCCAGCTCCAGATACCAGCCGTCCCGGAAGTCGTGGAAGGTATAGCCCTTCTCCACCACCTCCGCGGTGGAGGTCATGGCGAACCACCGGATCAGGTACTGCTGCTCCGGCGAGGCCGCCGGTTCCAGCGCCTCCATGGTGATCAGCCCCGGAAGCTCCACGATGCCGTCCTTATCGATATCGTCTGCATAGATATAGTAGTTTCGCAGGGTCTGGACACTGGTCCCAGACTCCACAGACAGTGACACGTTGGTGAAGACGCCCTCCACCAGAGAGAACACGTCCGTGATGATCGCCTGCTCTCCCACCGCACTGGCCACATACACCGCCGGAGCCCCATCCTGGAGCCTGCCGGTGACGATCCGCTTCATCCGGTCCACCGGGGCGGACATACTGACCTCATTGGACCGCTCCATGGCGGCATCCCGGTAGCGGTACAGCTCCGCCACGCCGGAGGTCTCATCGGTGCTGCCGGAACGCAGCACCACCAGCTCCGTGCGCCCATCAGCATCCATGTCATAGGACAGGAACCGGGTGTAATTGGCGCTCATCAGCTGCTGGGCCTTCCCATCGACGAACCGATAGACGGACACCGATCGGGCCACCTGATCACTGACCTGACGGCCCACGATCAGCTCCAGGCCGGGCTGATCATCCATCCTGGCATAGGCCACCACGTCATAGGCAGAGCCGGTACTGACGATGGTGTCAGAAAGGACATACCCTTCCCCTTCCAGCCGGAAGATCAGGATGTGCAAAGGCTTCTCCGAGGATCCCTTGGCGAACAGCAGATATTCTGCCTCTCCATCCCCATCCAGATCCGCCCGTTGGACGGACTGAGGGTTCTCCCCGGACAAAGGCGCGCAGTAGGAAAGCCCTTCCATATGCCGGTCGATGGCCTCCTGCAGATCCATATAGCTTTCTGACCGCTTGGGCAGACAGTACAGCTGATCCACCGTCCGCAGCGAACAGCCGCACAGGAGCGCCGCCACCAGCACCAAGCACAAGATCTTCACTTTCCTGGTCACGGTCTCACGCTCCTTTACAGGCTATCATATCACAGTTTCCGTTAAAAGGAAAGCTATTTCAGCACCACATTGGTCTCTCCCAGGACATTTTTCAGCTCCGTGAGCATCCTCTCATCGAAAGAAGCCCGTGCCCCCCGCATCTTCCGGGTATCGGCGAAGAACACCTTCACCGTCTCCTCTCCAGGGAACATGTTCACGATCGAGCGGACCTTCTGATAGCGAAGATCCTCCTCTCCATCCAGCTTCAGATACAGGGTCCGGGCCACAGGAGCCGCAGGCTCCGGTGCCTGGAGCAGATCCGTGATCGGTCTTGCCCGGTTGATGATGATCTGAGGCTCCTTATCGTCCCGCAGGCTCAGCCGCCCAGTGATCACCACCGGCTGGTTCTCCTTGAGGTACGCGCCGAACTGTCCCAGCACGTTGGAGAAGGCCAGCATCTCGATCGCTGCCGTATCGTCCTCCACAGTGACATAGGCCATCACGGAATTGTTGCGGGTGGTCTTCATCTTCACCGCCTGGACGATGCCCGCCACAGAAACGATCTGCTCGTCCTGGAACCGGCTGTCCTCGCCCATCAGCTCCCCCATCCGCACCACATGGGTGCCCTTGAGGAATCTGCGGTAATCGTCCATGGGGTGGCCGGAGATATAGATCCCCGTGGTCTCCTTCTCCATGGCCATCAGCTCCGCCCGGGGCCGCTCCTCCATCTTGGGGATCGGCATGGCGATCGACGTATCCTCCTGCTCCAGCATGGAGAACAGCCCGATCTGCCCATCCAGGTTCCGTTTCCGGGTGCTGGCGATGGCGTCCATCATGTGGTCGAACACCGCCAGAAGCTCGCTGCGGTGATGCCCGAAGCAGTCCATGGCACCGCATTTGATGAAATTCTCCACGGCCCGCTTGTTCAGCTCTCCCTCGCCCATGCGCTGGATGAACTCCTCCAAGGATCTGAAGGGACCGCCCTCTTCCCGTTTGGCCACCACGCTGCGGATCAGTCCGTGGCCCACGTTCTTCACCGCCCCCAGACCGAACCGGATCGCTTCCCCATCCACGGTGAAGGGATCGTCGGAATGGTTGATATCCGGCGGCAGCACCGGGATGTGCAGCTCCTTGCACTCGGCGATATACCCCGCCACCTTGGGGGCGGAATCCAGCACCGAGGTCATGAGGGCCGCCATGTATTGCTTGGGCCAATGGCACTTGAGATAGGCCGTCTGATAGGACACCACAGCGTAGCACACGGCGTGGGCCTTGTTGAAGGCATAGTTGGCGAAATCCACGATCTCATCGTAGATCGACTGGGCCACCTGCTCCGATACCCCGTGACCGATGCAGCCGGTGATCCCCTGCTCCGGGTCGCCGTAAACGAAGACCTTCCGCTCCGCCTCGATCACCTTCATCTTCTTTTTGGAGATGGCCCGCCGGATGTTGTCCGCCTGGCCCATGGTGTAGCCACCCAAGGAGCGGAAGATCTCGATCACCTGCTCCTGGTACACGATGCAGCCATAGGTGACCTTCAAGATCGGCTCCAAAAGCGGGGTCTTGTAACGGATCTTCCGGTGGTCCAGCTTGTTGGCGATGAAGGTAGGGATCGAATCCATGGGACCGGGACGGTACAGCGCCACGATAGCCGTCAGATCCTCGATGGAGGTGGGCTTCATGTTGACGCACACCCCGGTGATCCCGGCGCTCTCCAGCTGGAACACGCCCTGGGTCTTGCCCTCGGCCAGCATGGCAAAGGTGGCAGGGTCATCGTCCGGCACCTGGTCGATCTTGAAGGAGGGATCGATCTTCTGGATCTGCCGCTCCGCGTCCTTGATGACGGTCAGGTTCCGCAGTCCCAAAAAGTCCATCTTGAGAAGCCCCAGCTCCTCGATGGTGGTCATGGTGTACTGGGTGACGATGGTCTCGTCGTTCCGGGAAAGGGGCACATAATTGCACACCGGCTCCGCCGTGATCACCACGCCGGCGGCGTGGGTGGAGGTGTTCCGGGGCATCCCCTCCAAAGCCCTGGCAGTGTCGATCAGCTTCCGCACCCGCTCGTCGGTGTCGTACATCTCCTTGAGCTTGGGGCTGGCCTCCAAGGCCTCCTTCAAGGTGATCTTGGGAGTGGAGGGCACCAATTTGGCCACCACGTCCGTCTCAGCGTAAGAGAAATTCAGCGCCCGGCCCACGTCCCGGATCGCGCCCCGGGCAGCCATGGTGCCGAAGGTGGCGATCTGAGCCACGTGGTCGGCACCGTATTTTCGCATGACGTACTCGATCACCTCGGGCCGCCGCTCCTGGCAGAAGTCCGTATCGAAATCCGGCATACTGACTCGCTCAGGATTCAAAAACCGCTCGAAGATCAGTGCGTACTGCATGGGATCCACTTCCGTGATGTGCATACAGTAGGCCACGATCGAAGCCGCACCGGAGCCACGCCCCGGTCCCACCGGGATGCCGCTGTCCTTGGCATAACGGATGAAATCCCATACTATCAGATAGTAATTCACATAACCCATCCGGCTGATGACCCCGATCTCATACTCCAGCCGGTCCAAATACTCCTTGGGCTGCTCCGGGTAACGCTCCCGGAACCCATCCATACACAGCTTACGGAAGTACCCCTCATTGGTGTAGCCTTCCGGCACCGGGAAGGAGGGCAGATGGTACTCGTTGAACACGAATTCCACGTTGCAGCGCTCCGCGATCCGGGCAGTGTTCTCAAAGGCCTCATCGCAGCCGGGGAACAGCTGCCGCAGCTCCTCTTCGCTTTTTAAGTAGAATTCCTCGGTGGAGAAGCGCATCCGGTCCTGATCTTCCACCATCTTGCCGGTCTGGATACACAGCAGCACGTCCTGCATGGCCGCATCCTCTTTGCGAAGATAGTGGGCATCGTTGGTCACCACCAGGGGCAGCCCCGTCTCCCGGGCGATCCGCATGACCCCCTGGTTCACCGGCCGCTGCTCGTCGATCCCATGATCCTGCAGCTCCAGATAAAAGTCCCCATCCCCGAAGATCTTGGCCATCTTCAAAGCATAGGCCTTGGCCTGATCATAGTCGTTGGCCAGCAAATACTGGGGCACGCCGCCAGCCAGACACGCGGACAGAGCGATCAGCCCCTCGTGATATTTCTCCAAAAGCGCCAGATCCACTCTGGGCTTCCCGTAAAATCCATTGATGAAGGCCTCGGAGACCATCAGGCACAGGTTCTCATAGCCCTTCCGGTCCTTGCACAGCAGCACCAGATGGTATGGATCGTTGTCGATGCCATACACCCGGTCCTCCAGCCCCCGGCGGGCCACATACACCTCACAGCCGATGATCGGCTTGACGCCGGCCGCCTTGGCCGCCTTATAAAAATCGATACAGCCGTACATGACCCCGTGGTCTGTGATCGCCACGGCAGTCTGCCCCAGCTCCTTCACCCGATCCATGATCCCGCTGATCCGGCAGGCACCATCCAGGAGGCTGTATTCCGTATGTACGTGCAGATGTACGAAGCTCATGGTGCCGCCTCCTTTGCCATTTGGATCAGTTTTTTCATCCGGTTGTTCATGGCAGGCTTAGTGATCGGCGGCTCCATCATGGCCGCCAGCTCCGAAAGGGAGGCCTCCGGCTCTTCCTCCCGTGCCTTGGCCGCTGCCTGGATCTTCTGGGGCAGCTTGTCCAGCAGCCCCTTCTCCCGCAAGGTGCGGATCGCGCTCAGCTGCTCCTGGGCAGCCTCCACCACTTTGGAAAGGTTGGCATCGTCACAGTTGCACCGGCGGTTGACCTTGTTGTTCAGCTCCTTCTCCAGCCTTGCCTCCAAAATATCCATGGCGCAAACAGGAGCCCCCAGATAGGTCAGACAGTCGAAGATCTGATCGCTCTGCTTCAAATACAGCACCTGTCCCCCGCCCCGGGCTGCGCACTTGGGATAGAACCCCAGCACCTCCTGCATCAGGGCGAAGGTCTCCCTTGCCACTGCGTGATGGCTGGTGCCGATCTCCAGATGATACCCCTTCCCGGGATCCGTCACGGAACCACCAGCCAGGAACGCCCCCCGCAAAAATGCGGTCTTACAGCACTCCTCCTCCACCACGGCTAAGTTCAAATGGAGGGACACCGTATCCTGACCGAATCCGAAGCATCCCATGATATAGGAGATCTTCTCAGGATCGTCGATCAGGAAATTCAGCTTCCCGGGAGAAGCCAGACTGGGGTAGCTGTCGAACTCCACCCCAAAAGCCTTGTAAAACAGCTTGGGCAAACACTGGGCGAATTCCCGACTTTCCGTGATGATTCGGATCCCGTCCTGCCCAAAGCTGTTGCAGAACAGCAGCACCCCAAAGCACTCCGCCAAGGCGCAGCACTTCTTATGGGGCAAGGCCCGACAGACCTCCTCCTTCACATTCCCGGCAAACGACACCCAAACCACCACACTTTCATCTCAACTACACACCGTAGGGCGGGGGCTTGCCCCCGCCGCCGCACCTTGTGTGCCCTTGCTAAGCAAGGGCACCGGCGGGGGCATGCCCCCG
>JAFTKE010000018.1 GCA_017456045.1 Oscillospiraceae bacterium | reverse complement strand
CTCCATATCGAACGGAGCCACATAGTACGTCCCCGCCGGGAACCGCACCGTATCCCCAGCCCCGATCCCATAGGCGCTCAGATCCACCGGATCATCCTCCGACCCAGTCCGAGCCACCGTGATGCTGCACCCACAGCTGCCGCCCCCACCGGAGCCCACAGCCGCCCACAGCTCCTCGATCGCGTCGTTGATCTGGGCCATGGTCTTGTAGTTGTAATAATCATTGGAGATGCTCTTCCCCGCCGCCGGGTCCCGGGCCACCTCCACACACAGCGGGAAAGTAGCGACCCGATCCAGCGTACTGGCATCCTGGATCACCACCGCCACCTTCACCTTCCCCCAGGCGGTCAACACCTGGGGAGCCAACACCGCCCGTACCACATTACCGCTGTACGAGCAAGCCGCCGTCCCATCCGGCAGCTTATCGTACCACCCGGCAGTCCCATCGCTCTTCCGGAACGCCACCGACACCGCCATCCCACTGGGCACATCCCAAGCCACGCCCCCAGACAGCAGCGTCATCTCCAACACCCGCACATTGGCGTCCCCCTGCACCGCATCCACACACGGCACCAACCGCCGATCATCCAAATACATCGTCAATTCATGTACGACTTCCATCATCCGCACCTCCCGTTAAGATACCACTCCGAGGTAGTACCCCAAAGTATCATCATGCCTCCACCCCACGTTGGCCATCATCGTGGTCATATTCCCGGACGCGTCCTTCAGAGGCGCGGTCAGCCGCAGTCTCCCGCCATCCAGTGTGAGCAGTTCGAACAGCAGCGCGCCCGACGCCCCATACAGCCCAATGGAATACTGCTCGCCCTCGTCGGTCTCCACCACGCCTCGTATCCGTACCCGCGTGTTCCCCGATCCATCCTCCGCGATCAGGTTGCCGTTACCGATCTTGACCGTACCGGTATCGGACTGGCAGACGAAGACCCCCTCGTCCAGGTCGAAGTACGTCCTGGTATCCACGGACCGCAACTTCCCCGCCGTGATCAGGTCCGCCACCAGGTCGGAGATCTTCGCCACCTGGGCGTTGATGTACCAGTACCCATCCTCGGCCCAAATGCCCTGGATATGTTCCCCGCCGGTGATCTTGCGGAACACCTCGTCCGCTTTATCCTGGGCGATCTGCTCTGTGGAGCCGCCATCCAGGGTCAGCTCCGTGGCCTTCATCCTCAAGATCCCCTTCTCCAGATCCAGATAGAACGTAGTCCCGTCCTTGCTGGCGAGGATCCCGGTGGTCAAATACGCCTTCCCAAGCTTCAGTAAAGATGTCCCCGAAGAACTTGGCAACGGATCCAAAAACGTCCTGGATCCCCTCCCAGGCATCCGAAGCGAACCCGACCAGGCCATCCCAGAACGCCGTAAAAGCCCCAGTGACCGGCTGGATCACAGTCTCATCGAACCAAGTCGCCACCGCATTCCAGACGGCCTTAATGCCGTTCCACACCTTTGTTGCCACTTCCTTGACCTTGTCCCAATTTTTGATCAGGAGGACAACGATAGCGATCAAGGCGCCGATCGCAAGT
The DNA here is from genome assembly GCA_017456045.1 of Oscillospiraceae bacterium. Classification (GTDB taxonomy): domain Bacteria; phylum Bacillota; class Clostridia; order Oscillospirales; family Oscillospiraceae; genus Faecousia. The sequence goes on along the minus strand of JAFTKE010000018.1, from coordinate 9,079 downwards.
GTGACCAGCGTGACCGGAGAGGTCAGGAAATTGACTGCTGCGCCAAATGCGGTAGTGACCGCCGTACAAATCGCACCGATATTATTCCACACAAAAGCCACAGCGTTGAAAATAGTCATCGCTCCGCTGACCAGTCCCCATGCCAGAGCGAGAGAGCCGACAATGATGGCCAGCGTCTCCAATAATCCTTGGTTAGCAGAGACCCAGTCACCGATCGCTGACAAGCCGTCAGCGATCGCACCCAGCACATCCACGATCACTCCTCCGGTCCATTCCGCCACCGGCTCCAGAAAAGAATCCCAAAGCCACAGCGCCAAAGGCTTGAACGCATCGATGATATCCCCCAGCGTGTCCAAGGCCGCACTTAGCAGATCCAGGAACGCCGGCAGCAGGTCCTCGATGGTCCACGCCGCCAAGGGGACGAAGACGTTGTCATAGGCCCAGAGCAGTCCGCTGAAGAGGTCTTCCGTGATCGGCTCTACTGCTTCCCAAAGTCGCCCAAACGCTTCCACAGCAGGGCCAAAATCGATCTGCCACAGGGGCTCCAGCAGGTCTTTGAAGTTCTGGATGAACGTACCGACCGCCCCCAGGACCTGGGGTGTGGCTTCGTCCACCACCTCGCCGTCCACCACCACGTCGCCGATCTGCACATCCGCCACCGGCACAGCGATGGACACATCTGCCGAAGATGTGCTGGTAGAACTGCCCACCTTCTGGATCTCGTCGAATCCAGCAAGGGACCGCTTGGCTGTCTCCTGCGCATCCTCTGCTGCATCGGCGACGTCCTTATAGCTGTCGGAAACGCCCCCCAGCGCAGCCGATGCAGTCTTGCTGTCCGATGCCAGCTGCGCCCCGATCGTCTTGCCGCCGGAGCCTGAGAACAGCGCCACGATCCCCTGATAGATACCCTTACCCAGTCCGATGACCATCTGGTACACTGCATTGAGCAGGCTAGGGATCGCCTGGATCAAAGCTGCTGCCACCGTCTGCACCAGCATGGGGGCCACCTGTTCGATCAGCTGCCCGATCCCCGCAAGGGAACGCTGCACCACCGGCACGATGTTCTCGAAATACTTCGAGACAGAGAACACCAGGTTGTTGATCGCCTTATCCAGATCCCCGCCGCCGGAGATCGCAGTCAGAACGTTCTCCCAGGCGGCCTTGGTCATGGCAGCAGATCCGCTGATGGTCTTCTCGGCCTCCTCTGCCGTGGCTCCTGCAATCCCCAGCTTCTCTTGGATCGCATGGATGGCACTATACACGTCCGCCAAGTTATCGATGTCATATTTGACGCCGGTAATCGCCTGGGCATCCTTCAGGAGCCGCTCCATCTCGGTCTTGGTGCCGCCGTAGCCCAGCTTCAGATTGTCCAGCATGGTGTAGTTCTGCTTGGCAAAACCTTGGTAGGCGTTCCGGATACTCTCCGCCGCCGTGCCCATCTTGTTGGCGTTATCAGCCATGTCCACCATGGCCATATCCGCCACGTCCGCTGCCTTCGCGGTATCACCGCCCAGGGAACTGATCAAACTGGCCGAAAAGCTGGTGACAGTCTCCATGTATTTGTTAGCAGAAACACCGGCCCGATAAAAGGCATCCTCCGCATAGGCGGCCACCTTGTCCGCGCCATCCTTGAAGAGGGTCTTCACGCCGCCTATCAGCTGCTCGTAGTCAGCATAAGCATCCACCGACTGCTTAGTGATCGCCACAGCCGCAGCGCCGAATGCAGCTGTGATCGAAGCAGTCACACCGGCGACGACCTTTGTCAGACCTCCCAATGTACCCTTGACGGCGTTACCCAATCCGCCCAGGGTCCCCCTCAGCGTCTTGATTCCCTTGGATATCCCGCTGTTATCCAGCGCAGTACTGATCGTTACTTTCCCATCTGCCACGCGTTCTCACCTCCCGTCCAGCAATCTCTTGAGCCGCTCCTGCTCCGCGACCTCCTCAGCGGAGTAACGCTTCTTTAGGTCCACCCGGCTCTTATTTTTCCGATAATATTCCTGTTCCCATTTCTCCAACTTCTTCCCGGTCCGCAGCTTATCCCGGATGGACACCAGTGTAGAGAGCTGGCCTTCCCCGATGGCGTTGAAATACGCCAAGAAGGTCCACCAGTGCAGATACGGCACTGCCCGGATCTCTATGCCAGCCACCTTGTTCACATCCGCCACGATCACCTGGGCGTCCTGCTCCCAGTCCAGCAGCTTGGGGGAGGGTTTATCCTCCCGCTCCCCACAGACGAGAAAATCCGCCAGATACTCCATAGCCTCCTGCTGATGCTCCGAGGGGACCTCCCCCTCATAAAACAGCGCCACCGCGATCCGCCACCGCAGATACTCCGGCCGATCCGGATCCGTAAGATAGCCGATGATCTGAAGCACGTCCCGGTAGTCCGCATGAAGCGGATACGTCACGCCCCCGATCACAGCCGTCTGGGGCAGGCTCCAGGCGTTCACGCCTTGCCCCGCTGGGCCCGGTCGACCTTAGCCTCTGCCACAGCGGCGTCCACCTGCTGCTGTGCGCACAGCTGAGCGCCAGCCTCCACGATCGGGTGCAGCGCCGCCAAGAAGTTGGTGATCACCCGCTCCCCGTTGCCGCCCACGCCCATGACGTTGACGCCGCCAAAGATCTGATCAAAATCGTTCTCCCGGCCGAATACCCATCCCAGGATGTCCTTGATCTTCCGATCCGCCGCCTCCAGCAAGCGCAGCGCAGCACCGCCGTCGCCCTCTGCCTTCTGGGCTTCGGCCACCAGAGCTTCTTCCACCGCCTGGATCTTGCCCACCGCATCCACCAGCCGGGCATATACATTAGGGTCGCTGGGGTTAAAACGCAACACCCCACCCCCATTGATCTCAAATTCACGAATACCGCTATCAAAAACAAGCTTTTCCATAGATATCCTCCCCAAAGGCTCCCCTGATAGGGGAGCTGTCGCCACAGGCGACTGAGGGGTCGTCCCCCAGCCGCCCTCAGATCCTTACTCCTCCGCCGCGAACACCTTCGTGGTCACATCGAAGGTACCCTTCACCTTAACACCGGTGTAATGCACCGTGAAGGGGATCTGGTAGCCGGTGGTGTCACCGCCGTAGCTAGTGACCTCGATGTAAGCCTCCTCCTTGATAGCAGGATAGCTGGTCGCGCCCTCGGCAGCGTCCCACAGCTTCACTTCCACCACATCGGACTTCAGGTCGTCCTGCACCAGACCACCGTCGATGATCGCCTGAAGGCGGGTGAACAGCGCCGTGTCCTTCTCAGCGTAGTAAGGCTCCACGCTGGCGCTCTTCTCATAGCTGGAGATGTTGACGCTGGTTTCGCCCAGGATATTTTTCTTCTTGTCCACCTGGGCGGACAGCTCCACGGAATACTCCTCCAGATCCTTGCCCAACCGTTCATAGACGGCAGCCTCCGCACCCGGCTCCGCCGCGTTGATGTAGTGGGCCAAATACTTCCGTTCGATCTTCGCCATATCACATCACCTCATAATGTTTGATAAAATTGATAGACAGCTGCACCATATACCGTGCGATGCCGTCTCCATCTGCCTCCCAGATAGCACCGTTCTGGGCCTTGACGGTCTCACGCCTCGGATCATCCCCAAAGACAGGTACCAGGTGCCGGATACTCTGCTCCTGTACCCAGTTCTGCAGATCCAGCAAGAGCTTAGCATTGGCCGTCGCCCCGACGTCATCCCCAGGAGCTTTGGCCAGCACAAAATACAGAGCAAAATTGTACTGGTTCTCCACCGTTACGTTGCCCAAGATATCCTCCGTCCGGGAGATCTCCACCAGTCCAGTGGGCGCGAGGCTGCCGTTGTCCGGGTCCGGTTCGAAGTAGTCCACCTTCAGACTTCGCATCGCCGCGATACGGGGATATGTCTGTAGCCACTGCCGCAGTTTTTCTAAAGCGTCCGTCATTTTCCGGCCCTCCTGTCGATATACCGCTGCAGATCTGCAGCCATAGCCGCCCCCTCTGCCGCAGACAGTGCCTTATCCCACCGGGGTCCGGCTTGGGGATTCTTCGTCCGGTCAAACTCCAGATCCCTGTTCGTCAGCACCTTGACGCACCCACGCCGGGAACGCCACCCCTCAGGCGTCAGGAATCCCGCAGCACCCGTTTTCGGATCCACCATCACCTTCCCGTAAAAGAGATATTTGGCGTAGGGCGTATCCGTCACGATCTCCGGCTTGCGGATATCGGTCTGGATCACCGTCAGTTTGTAGGTAGCGCCAGTACGGAAGGGCATATACTTCTTGATCCGTCGCAAGACGTTCTGGGTGTGGAACATCTGCACCACCCCATCCGCCGCAAAACCCTTCCTCTGGATCAGTTCCTTGACCCCAGGGATCTGGAGCTTCACTTTCACGTTCATCCGCCCGCCTCCGTATGTACGATCTTGTTCCCCCAATACTTGAGGTCCACATACTTGACCACCACAAGCCCCGGCACATTGGCAGGGATGAACTGCCGCCAGTCTTCCACCGCAGGTCCCACGCCCAGCAGCACCTTGTCCTCGACGTATACCGCCTGGGTCTCCCCAGGGATCACCAGCAGGAAAGAGTTGACCTCCCGCGATCCGGTCTTGTCAGTATTCCGGTTCTTGCGGAAATCCAGGTATGCCCTGTCACATACCGTCCGGGAGATCGCCCCCATCTTATAGCGATACACCGTCACCGTCTGACGGCACACCTTGTCGTAGTCTATCGGGTAGGCAGACTTCCGCATCAGCATCACAACGCACCCGCTTCCTGCCATGCAGCATAGATTTTCGCTCCCTGATTCGCGATCCAGTCGACCATTTCCTCGTTTTGGCTCCAGCCACTGTCATACGCAAGGGAGCTATCCATCAGACCACTTTCATCGAAGAATGCGTGGACGATTTCGTGCCTCATTGTCTGTTTTTGCGCCGCATCGATCGTTTCGGGGGGTTCGTTTTCCCATCCCTTGTATGTGGACATATCGCAAACAACGATCACCTTGGTATATCCATCGCAGAAACCGCAGATCGAACGCCGGGCAAAGGCTTCCTCTTCTTCGTATTTCTTTACGGTCACAGCATACGGCGTTCCGAGGATATTCACGGTCACGCTCTCACCCCCCGATAGATGTCCAGATACAGCCGTGCGCACCGCAGCAGCTCCCGCTCCTGCCCCTTGGGGCTGATGTCCACCGCCTGGGCGCTGCCATAGCTGACGGACACCGACCCGATGGACGCAGCCGTCACAGCCCCGCCAGAACCGTTCTGCACGGCGCAAAAATACGCCAGGGCATCTGCCATGGCGCACACCGCAAGCCCCTCAGAATCGCTCTCAGGAGCCGTGACGGCGTATATCCGTTTGTACCGGGCCAACTGCTCCTCGGCCCGCCGACCGTAGACCTCCCACTCCTCCGGGGTCAGAGAGCTGCCCCGGAAGGTGTCCTTGTAAAACACATATTCGACCATAAGGGCAGCCCTCCCCCATTTTAGGTAGCAGCGCCGATAGCGATATCCTTCAGGCAGGCCGCCTTCAGGGTGTTCTTCAGCGCCACGCCAGCCACCAACTCCACCTCACCGGTCTTCACGGCACCGGGAGCGTTCATGTCGGGCATATAGCTGGTGATCACGCCAGTGCCGGTGGGGCTGATGCCGTGGAAGCCATCCAAACCCAGCCGCACGGCAAAGATGGAGGTCTTGCCGGAGGTAGTGCCCACCACGTCCTCGGTAGCGGTACCGTTGTAGTACATACCCATGTCCACCATGGGCACGCCGCCATAGGTCTCCACTACGCGACCGAAGTCATCCTTGCTGCGATCGTAGTAACCGGCCCGACGGGCGATAGAGCGCAGCTTGATCAGAGTGGACCGGTTCATCATCAGCATGGACGCGCCGCCCTCCACAGCAGCGATCAGAGCGTCCATCTCATCCAGGAAGGCGTTGTAGTTGGTGTCCATGTTGGCGGAAGTGGAGATATCCACACCAGAAGTGATCTCAGAGGAGCTGCCCGCCAGGAGCTTGCGCAGACCGTCGAAAGTACCGGCCACATACCCCGCATCCGTATCCGCTTTGGAGCCGTTGATCACGAGGTTGTGGAAGTAGTTGGCGGTAGCCTTGATCTTCTGCTCCGCCTGGAATGCCAGCTCATCCACCGCGCCGGCGGTGTTCTGCAGCACCCGATCCACCTGGAACGCGCCGCCCATGATGATGGCATTGGTGGTCTTCTTTTCCCGCTTAGCCTCACCGGAGGTGTACTCAGAGTTGATGGTACGCACGGCGGCAGTCGTAGGGGTCTTCAGCTGGATATAGCCGTAAGACAGCGTAGAGCCGCCGGTACCGGGGGAAATGCTGTTGTCGAAGGTCAGATTGTCCAGCAGCAGGGAACTGCGCCGGAACATATCGATGACCTGCTGCTCGACCTTGTCGGCCATGCCGACCTTAGCTTCTGCCAAAGTGATTGCCATGATTGATCATCCTTTCAAAATCAAATTCGTAGGGGCGACCATCGGTCGTCCACAAAAGGCTCCCCTCCCAGGGGAGCTGTCAGCGAAGCTGACTGAGGGGTCTCCCCTCACTTCTTGTACCGCTCCCGCAGCGCACCGACCAAAGAGTCAGCCACCTTGGGAGGGTTCCCACCGTTGCCGGTGTTCCCTGCATAAGGCGGAGGGACCTCCCCATCATCAAAGAGATACCCGTTCTCCTTCTGCAGCGCCTCCAGCGCGGACTTGATATCCGCTTCCTGGTTCTTGCTCCCCTTCAGGCTTTCCACATCCAGCAGAGCCGTGATCGCCTTGGCATTCTTGCCCTTGGCCGCACCGATCGCGCCCTCCAGCAGCTGCCGGAAATCCCGATCCGCCAGCTCCTGCTTGTGAGCGGCCACAGCGGCATCGTACTTCTCCTGCCACTCCTTGGCAGACTTCCGCACACCCTCGATGTCCTGCTCCTCGAAGCCCTTGATGGTCTTCTGAGCTTCCTCCAGCTGGCCCTTGATGGTGTCGTAGTCCGCATAGGGCTTCTTAGCCGCCTCGATGTCCCGACCATTCTCCGCCATGATGGCATCGACCACCTCTTTGGACAGGGGCTGATCTCCGACCTTCAGGTTCTGCAAAAATTCCCTCTTCATGTTTTCTCCTTCCTCCGCTATGCTTTGCTATATGGGGGTCGCCTCCCCTGCGGCCGGTGTTTTTACGCCCACCACGGCAAAAATGAGTATGAAAAAAGCAGTCGTCAAAAATACTTTGACAACTGCTTCAGTCAATGATGTTCACTTCCTGTACCCACAGAACAACAGGCGGCTGACCGCCCATCACATTCAAGCAGACACATCCACCAGCGTTCAGCACTTCCAGATCTTCGGCAGAGGGTTTCCACACGCTGGTTACCGATATACATTCTCCCTCAGTTTCACGGCGTGCCGGCAAATCTCCGCAATCAGGAGCCATATAGGTACAGTTTGCTCCTTCAAATTTCACAGGTTTCATTGAACCCCTCCTAAAGCACTTGATTTTCTTAGAAACTGCGGTATAATAAATATAGGAGCTGGTCGCTGCTGTTTATTCTCTCCGGAGATGTGGCGGTGTGTCAGCTCCCCTTTATTTTCTTTTAACCACCTTCGTGATTGCCCCACTGCGTATAATGACAACTTCATCCACAAAAACAGTGCTGTTGTTTTCGAATAGTTTTCTAATCTGCGCTTCAATAACCTCGTCACTAAGTGTAGTATCAGAAACATCAATGATGAAATTATGAGCCTGTTTCCTAGCTTTCTTAACTCTGTTAAAGATTGTGTTTTCGGTTGCCTCTTTGCTCAGTGTTTTTAGATCATACGCTTTACCGTTAAAGATATAATCCGGGGTAGATACGCCCTGTGGATTATTCACCCTGGGCACCATATAGATTTCGCCGCCGACTTCTCTTGCGAGGAGCTCGGCGATTTCTTTTTCGTGTGGCTTATAATCCAGCTGAACATTCCTCCCGTCAACCTTGTATGCCACGCCATCAATTACAGCCTCTTGGAGATCTTGAACCGCATGGCTGTTAGGTTTTGCATCTGGATACCATTTATCTGTAATGTCAGCATAGTTCTTAGTGATGCTTGGCGGTGCCGGACTTGAGTTTGTAGGCTGGGTAACTACTTGGTTCACCGTAGTCTTCGGAGAAACTTTTTTCATAACAGCCCGCCCTCTAGGCCCCCTCGCTACCTTCTCTGCTGCTTTCCCATGCTTCCACGTGAACCCAGCCTTCTCCGTCCGCTCCCACTGCTCCCGCAGTCCAGCAGCCTTCGAAAACCGATGATACTCCTCCCGGGTCCGCACCAGCCGGATCTGATCCCACTGGAGCTTCTCCTTGTCCCCGGTCTTCTCATCGATCAAGATCTTGCACTTCTGCTTCCGCATGGACCGCTCCAAGCTGCGCTGACGCTGGGTGGCCTCATACATGGTGTAGTGCTTCCCCTCAACGGTCACGCCCTCCTCATTGGCCCGACGCATCTCCTCCAGCTCCTCCTTGGTGTACTGGGGACTGTTCACGCCCAGGATGATCGGGCTGGCAGAGTGTCCGCAGTTCAGCGTCCCGATCCGCCGCACCAGGGATCCATTCAGCCGGGCGTACTCCTTGTCGCTGTACTGCTTGCCCTGATACGGCTCATGGTCCGGCGCGCTGGCATTGTGGGCGGAGATCTCCCACCCATCGCACCCCAGATCATCATGGTTCTGCTGGGAGATCTGCTCCTGCATCAACCCCAACCCGCCCATGATGTTCCGCCGCACCGCCGCCTCCAGGGATGTGTGGACACCGCTCTCATAGTCGATCGTCTGGATGCCCTTCTCCGCCAGATGCCGGGTCGCATCCCGGATCGCGGAGGTGTAGTCCTGGGCACCGGTGACGACCTTCTGGAAAGCGAAGTCACAGCACTGCTTGTACTGGCTGTCATCGATAACATAGGACTTGAGCTTTCCTTTTGCCAGGGATCTATAAATGTCCTCGTAGCGGGCATTGTTCACCACCAGCATTTTCTTGCGAAAAGGCAACGGCTTGCCGGCCACGTTAAAAATCCCAACGTTCTCCGGCTCGAAGTTGCGCAAACTGGCAGACTTCCCTGACCCGGAT
>JAFTKE010000239.1 GCA_017456045.1 Oscillospiraceae bacterium | reverse complement strand
GTACTACCAGAATACAGATATGGTAGGCTGGATCTATGTGGCGGACACCAAGATCAACTACCCTGTGGTCCAAAGCTCCGTGGATCGGAAGGATTACTATCTGATCAAGAATTTCAGCAAGCGCTGGAATCCCGGCGGCTCCATCTATGTCCGTGAGGTCTGCGATGTATTCGCTCCTTCCGACAATCTGACCATCTACGGTCACCATATGAAGGATATGTCCATGTTCGCCGGCCTGGACTACTACTGGGATCCGAATTTCTGGGAGACCCACCAGACCTTCACTTTCGACACTATCTACGAGGAGCATACTTACCAGGTCTTCGCGGTGTTCCGCACCAGCGCCAATGTGGGTGAGGGCTTTGCCTACCACCTGTTTGTGGACGCAGCCAATGAGCAGGACTTCAATAACTTTGTAGACACGGTCAAGAGCCTGTCCTACTATGATATCGGTGTCACCGCCGAATACGGCGATAAGCTGCTGTGCCTTTCCACCTGCGAATATTCCCTCAACAACGGCCGCCTGGTGGTCGTTGCCAAGCGGATCAGCTGAAGCAAAGCTCCGGACGCGTTTCGCGTCCGGAGCTTTTTGTGTATTTCCGATACGGCGATCCGCCGCCCTCTGCACCTGATCGCAGGGGACGGGTTGCCCGTCCCGTTTGCGGGAGGCGAAACGCCTCCCCTACGATAGTCAATGTAGGGCGGGGTTGGTCCCGCCGCAAGGCTTCTTTTCCAGGAGAAGCCTTTTTACTGCTCTGATCAAAAAACCGGGCGTACCGTGATGGTACGCCCGGAATTTTATGGAATTACATATCGAAGGGTTCCATGCCCAGGACGGGGTGGCCTACCTCGCTCAGGTATGCCAGCAGCTCCTCGGGATCCTCGGTGCAGACGGTCTCATCGGCGATCATGTCGGTGAAGTTCTCAACACCGTACAGCTCCAGAGCGGTAGCATCCAGGCGCTCGCGGACCTGATCCTTCAGATCCTTGGGCATCCAGACGATACGGCCGGGGCCGCCTTCGGCAGCGATGAACTTCTTGGAGAAGATGAACTGCTTGCCGTGGCCCATGAAGCCGGGGGTCTGAACGCCGCCGCCGGTCATGGAAGCCATGTCGGAGAAGCTCATGCCCAGGGGGGTCATGCCGGCATGCTCACGGGAGGTGATAACGACACCCATGGAGCAGGGCTCCACGCCGCAGATACACTCGAAGCAGCCGCAGGAGGTCATGGGATCCTCGAACAGGGAGTACAGGGTCACACGCTCCAGAGCACCGTGAGAGTACTTCTGGATGGCTTCGTCCACATCGTCGTAACGGCCCAGAGCCTCGTCTACGCAGCGCTCCTTGGGAACGATCTGGCAGGGACCCTCAGGATCCAGCTCCTTGGTAGCCTTGGCATCCAGCCAGCTAACGGCACCGCACAGACCCAGACGCTCGGGAGTGACGATACAAACGTGGCTGGGGGAGAAGGCCTGGCACATGATACAAGTGTAGTACACGGGCACGGACTCGTCGGTCATGGACTTCAGACGGTCGTCACGCTTGGAGAACACCTCGTTGGCAGCGGCACGCAGAGCCTTGTTCTGCTCGGCATCCACAACGATGGTCACCTGGCACTTGTCCACAACGGCCTCGAATTCACTCTTGATCTTGGCGTAGAGGACCTCGCCCAGATGACGGAACTTGAAGCCGGCCTCGAAGTCAGCCTTGCTGATACGGATACGGATCATGTCACGCTGACCGGTGTGCATCACGCCCTCGATGCAGTTGAGGTAAGCATGGAACTTACGCTCCATGACGGACTCAAAGTCGGTCTGCATAGCCTTGCCGGCAACCTCGACGGTGTAGCTGAGGCTGATCTTGGAGCCCACGGGGATCTCGTCGATCTCGGGGCCGATGACGGTGATCTTGTGATCCTCCACCTCGGAGGCGTCCTTGGTGGCCACCAGCTCGAAGCAATCCACACGGGAGCCGTCCACTTCCACCTGCATATCGCCGCGGCGGATGATCTCGCCTTCGAAAGCGGTAGCGTAGGAAACGGGGATGTCGATCTTGGTGATCTTCAGCTTGATGTCACGGGCTTCCAGAGAGGTGGCATTCCACTTGGTGGTGTCCAGCTGCTGGATCAGGCTCTTGGGAACGCGGAACATATTCTCGGTCTCGTTGGAGATGACGGGGAAGCCCAGGCAGATAGCACCGGCACCGTAGGAAACGATCTCGTCAGACAGGGGCTTGTAAGCGTTGACGAAAGCGCGGACACGGTCCATGGTGTACTTGTAGAGGGTCTTGTAGTCGCCGGGGGTCACATTGCCGAAGATCAGAGCGGCACGGACAGCAACGGAGACCACATGGATGACAGACTGCATCTCATAGCCCAGGGGGCAGACGCGGACGCCTTCGCCGGTCTTCATGCCGGCATCGGCCAGGTGGCGGATGCCTTCACCGGTGACGGTGACCAGCATGCCCTGTGCCTGGTAGGACTTGGCCAGTTCCACGGTCTCGGCAGGATCCTCTGCGCCGCCGATGATAACGGCCACGCCGGGGATATCGCCGGTAACCAGCGGCACGCCCAGGTTACGCACGAAAGCGTCAGTCAGGAAGCCCATCTCGGGCTCAGCGTAGGGCTGGGCACCGTGCAGGTACTTCAGAGCCTCCAGGAACTCCGCGCACAGAGCGGAAGCAACGCCGCTGTCGAAGGCGTCCTGCAGGCGGGGGTTACGGGTCATCATGCCCTTGATCACGTCCATAGCGGCCTTCATCTCACCCAGGGTGGAGATCTTGTTGCCGGTGATGCCGTAGTAGCAGGGCAGGCTGTAAGCAGTGTCGGGGAATGCGACGCTCTCGCTTTCGCCGTAGGTGGCGATGGCAGCGTCGATGGCGGCTACGGTACGGTTGTAGTTGTAGTCGTTACCGCCGAAAACTCTATCAAAAAGTGTCACGGTATATTCCTCCTGTTAAAATTGGGGATTATTCATCACGATCCAGGATCTGCTTGATCCTGCGGATCTCTTCAATGGCTGTGGGACTGAAGTCGTAAGGTGATTTTCCGTTGCGGTCGGCATCCATGATCTCCGTATTGTAGTGGATGCAGCCCAGCAGATCCTCTTCGGGGATGGAAGCGCGGATGAAGGCTTCGTCCTGCGCGTCCCGGATCTTGTTGGCTACCACCCGGACCCGCTTGACACCCAGATCATTGGCCAGCCGCTTTACATTGCGGTAGGTCTGCACAGATCTGGCACCGGGCTCGATGACTACGATGAACTGGTCCATATTGGCGGCGGTACCTCTGCCCAGATGCTCCAGGCCCGCTTCCATGTCCATGATGACCACATCGTTTTTCCGATAGGTCAGAGCGGACAGGATGGACTTGAGCATCACATGCTCGGGGCAGACACAGCCGCTGCCGCCAAGGTCTACCGTGCCCATCACCAGCAGCTTCACACCGTTGACGCTCTTGGCGAACTTCTCGGGGATGTCGGCTACATAGGGATTAAGCTTGTAGAACTTGTTGTCATCGCTGGCGCCGGTCCGTTCCTTGGCCAGGTCACGCATTTTAGAGATGGGGATGATGGCATCCACTTCCTCCTGGGAAAGCCCCAGGGCCAGACCCAGATTGGCATCCGGATCCACATCGGCGGCCAGGACCGTACGGCCTTCGTCGGCGTAAAGTCTTGCCAGGGTGGAGGACAGGGTGGTCTTGCCCACACCGCCCTTGCCGGTGATCGCTAGTTTCATAGGAAAATGACCTCGTTAAGTAATGTTAGATACCCAGAGCGGCACGCTTGGCTTCGATGCAGGCGATCATCTTGTCGCCCAGGGACTCGATGTCGGTATCCACAACGAACTTGGCCTCGACCCATTCGTTGATGCCGTGCTCGCCCTGCAGCAGCTCGGTGACCTCGCTGGAGCCCTTGGAGTAGGGATCCACGCCCAGGAAGGTCTCGATACCGGTAGCAACAACGTAGTTACCGATGGAGACGGCCTTCTCGGACATCCATTCGGGAGCGCAGCCCACAACGGGGACCTGGGAAATGTTGATACCCCAATCCTTGGCGATATCGGAGGCCAGGACCATCATACGGGAGATATCCACGCAGGAGCCCATGTGCAGCACAGGAGGAATGCCGGCCAGCTCGCACACACGCTTCAGACCTGCGCCGCAGTACTCCTTGGCTTTCTCAGGATCCATCAGACCTGCCTTGGCAGCAGCCTGAGCAGAGCAGCCGGTGACGATCAGAATGATGTCGTTCTCCAGCAGCTTCTTCATCAGACCGATGTGAGCGGAGTCGGGACGAACCTTGGGATTGTTGCAGCCGACCATAGCCACAGCGCCCCGGAGGACACCGGAGTGGACACACTCGATTAGAGGCTTGGTGGTACCGAATTCATCCACCTGGGAGTTGGCAACGCCATCCAGAACCTTCTTGATTGCCTCGACGGAGTAGCCGACGCGGGCCTTCTGCTTCTGAGAGGGGATGTTGACCAGATCCTGATTGCGGTTGACGAAATTCTCGATCGCCATCTTCACGATCGCCTTGGCGTTGTCGCCGGCGGTCTCGGCGCTGAACTGGATGAACTCAGAGTCGGGCATCCGGGCGATGGGAGAGGTGGTGATGAACTTGGTGTGGAAGCACTTGCTCAGGGGGCCCAGTGCGGGGAAGATGCACTGCACATCCACAACGATGGCTTCGCAGGCACCGGTAAGTACAACATTTTCCTGATTCAGGAAGTTACCGGCCATGGGGATACCGTGACGCATGGTGACTTCGTTGGAAGTACAGCAGACGCCGGAGACGGTGATGCCCTTGGCACCCATGGACTTGGCGTAGGCGATCATTTCGGGATCGTTGGCGTAGTAGACGATCATCTCGGACAGAGAGGGGTCGTGACCGTGAACAACGATGTTGACATTTTCCTTCTCCATAACGCCGATGTTGGCCTCAGTGTCGATGGGCTTGGGGGTGCCGAACATAACGTCGGAGAACTCGGTGCCCATCATGGAGCCGCCCCAGCCGTCGGACAGACCGGCACGCAGGGACTGGCGGATCAGAGCTTCGGACAGAGAAGAGCAGCCCATATGGGTCATGTGCATAGCAGTGGCGATCTCCCGGTCAATGGCACGGGGGGTGATGCCGGCCTTGTCCCACAGCTCCTGCGTGTGCTGGGGGGCGCGCTTGGCAAACTTCTGGGTGCCGAAGGGGAAGCCGTACTCCAGCAGACCGATCTCGGCCATTTCGTGAGCCAGATCATAGATGTCCTTACCCTCAGTTTCTACGCCCCATTCCTTGGCGATGCGGATCAGCTTTTCGGGATCCTTGACGGTGTAGTTGCCGCCTTCCTTGGTCTGGTGCAGGGTGTGCATGATCTCACGGCCGTGGTCGGAGTGGGCGGCAGTGCCGCCGACGGTGAAACGCAGATAATTACGGGCGACGATACCGTGAACATCACAGCCACAGATGCCACGGGGGCTCTTGGGAGTGATACGGCACGGGCCCATGGAGCAGATCCGGCAGCAGGTGCCTGCTTCGCCGAAGCCGCAGTGAGGAGTCTGGTTTTTAACACGCTGCTGCCAGGTGTCAGCGCCGACCTTCTGAGCTGTTTCCAGCAGAGAATTGGTGGCAGCTTCCATCTCCTCGACGGTTGTTGTAAATGCCCAATCCTTCAACTTTATTTCCTCCTAGATTGATATTCATCCGATACGCGCCTTTGCGTATCGGCGCATAGTGTATCCATAATATTGTAACGGCCGAGCTGCTACTTGTCAACACAAAAAATATATCCCCCGAAGGGGGATTCGAAAAAAAGAGAAAAGGGGAGACTGCCGGAAAGGATTGACATTTTTGGCGGCAAAGGTATAATAGATCTATCAATTCTCCTTAATTTTATAGGGAAAATCAAAAAGAGGGGTAACTATTATGTCTGATGAGATCCTGACCCAGCAGGCAGAGCCTGCCGTGGAAGAAACCGTCACTCCCGTTGCTGAGCCGGTCGTCGAGCCTGCTGTCGAGCCTGTTGCGGAAGCACCGGCAAAGCCTGCCAGGAAGGTAAGAAAGCGCTGGCCCTGGCCTGTCCGCTTCCTCATGAGCATCATCGGTTTTGTGCTGTGCATTGTCATGTTCGTTACCGCGCTGACCGGCATCGCTTTACTGGATCTGCGGGCCATGACCTCCCAGAACGGTATCACCACCATCATCGAGACTTTGTTCACCTCCGGCAAGAAGGCACCTGCCACCGTGCGGCCCGGTCTGGCTGTGGGCGGCGTCGTCCGCCGAGCGGAGGACAGCGTGTCCGATTCCACCCATGTGCAGATCGATGAAAACGGCAATGTGATCGTCAACGGCCAGATCGTGGGCACCGTGGGCAGCATGGGCGACGGCAATACCACCCTCATCGTCCCCAACGGCAATGTGACCACCGATGAAGACGGCAATGTGTATGTGGACGGCGAGCTTCTGGAAGGCGCCACCATGGGCGAGGACGGCTCTGTGCATATGGGCGGCCAGATCACTGTGGATCCCAATGCCGGCGGCGACAGCAGCGATGCCATCGTGGATTGGGTAGTGGGTCAGCTGCAGGACTTCACCGGCGGTGAGCTGCCTGTCACTCCCCAGCAGATCGAAAACTTTGTGGAGCAGTCCACCATCAAGGACTTTATCGCCGAGAAGGTGGCCGGCATGGTCGGCGACTTCTACACCGGCAATATCACCACCACTATCACCATGGAAGAGCTTACCCAGCTGATGGAGGAAAATAAGGATCTGATCAAGTCCGAGTTCGGCCTTGAGATCACCGAGGAGCATACCGAGGCACTGAAGCAGATCGTTGAGGAGACCGGAATTCTGGAGCAGGTCCAGGAGCAGGGCATCATGGGCATCCTGGGCAGCGTCGGCGGCATGGGCGGTGTCGGCGGTGACGGCGAAGGCGGCATGATGGATCCCAGTATGATGGAGCAGATGCAGCAGATCCAGCAGGCTGTGGAGATCGTGCGGCAGGTCACCTCCTATACCGCCATTGCGGCAGTTGGTCTGATCTTCCTGGCGCTGGCAGCTATTCTGTTCTGCACCACCCAGTTCAGCTGGCCTGCCACCCTGGCAGATTGCGGCATCGTGCTGACATTGGCCAGCC
>JAFTKE010000238.1 GCA_017456045.1 Oscillospiraceae bacterium | reverse complement strand
TATTATAATGATAAGAATTATATCTATGCCTCGCAGGGACGGGGGAAAGGTCGTTTTGATTTGAAGATTGCAATGATCGGTCACAAGCGTGTCCCCTCCAGGGATGGGGGCATCGAGGTCGCGGTGGAGGAGCTTTCCTCCCGCATGGCAGACCAAGGACATGAAGTGACGCTTTATAACCGGGGCGGGAAGGCTCCGAAAGAAAGATATCGAGGCGTGAAGATACGCCGGGTGCCGGTGGTCCGGGTCCCTGGGATCAGCGCGGCGATGGGGGCGTTTTTGGCTACGGTCCGGGCCGTGTTCGGCGGCTACGACTGCATCCATCTCCACGCGGAGGGGACGGCTACCATGGCGTTCCTGCCCAAGCTGTTCAAGATCCGCACGGTGGTGACGATCCATGGGCTGGACTGGAAGCGCAGCAAATGGGGGCGGTTCGCCTCCTGGTATCTGAAGAAGGGCGAGAAGGCTGCGGTGAAGCGGGCAGATGAGATCGTGGTGCTGAGCAATGCTATGCAGCGCTATTTCCTGGATACCTATGGCCGGGAGACTGTGTACATCCCCAATGGCATGGAAAAGCATCCCCGGAAGGAGCCGGAGCTGATCCGGAGCAGATGGGGCCTGGAGAAGGATGGGTACATCCTGTATCTGGGGCGGCTGGTGCCGGAGAAGGGGATCGGCTATCTGATCGATGCCTACAAGAGCCTGGATACGGACAAGAAGCTGGTGATCGTGGGCAGTCCTGACGAGATGCCGGACTACCATCACCAGCTGCGGCAGGCGGCCCTGGGAGACGATCGGGTCGTTTTCGCCGGGTTCGCTGACGGGGACCTGCTGGCGGAGCTGTTCTCCAACTGCTATGTCTACTGCCTGCCCTCTGAGCTGGAGGGGATGCCCCTGAGCCTGCTGGAGGCCATGAGCTATGGCTGCTGCTGTGTTTGCTCCGATATCCCGGAGTGCGCGGAGGTGGTGGGCGATCACGGGTTCCACTTCCCTGTGGGGGATGTGGCGGCCCTGCGGCAGCTGCTGGAGCGGCTGTGCCGGGATCCGGAACTGGTGGAGTCCCGTCGCCGCCGGGTCCGGGAGGGATTCGTCCACTACACCTGGGACGAGGTGACGGAGCGGACGCTGGCACTGTACGGAGGCGTGAAGGTATGAAGATCCTGATGGTGAACAAATTCCTCCATCCGGCGGGAGGGGCGGAGACGTACCTGTTCCAGCTGGGGGAGCATTTGACCCGGTTGGGGCATCAGGTGGGATACTTCGGCATGGAGCATCCCGAAAACGTGGTGGGGAACGCCCTGGGGCTTTACACCTCCAACATGGACTTCCATGGGGGCAGCCTGCTTAAGAAGCTGGGGTATCCCTTCCGGGTGATCCGCTCCCGGGAGGCTCAGGAGAAGATGGGGAAGCTCTTGGACCATTTCCAGCCGGATGTGGTACATATCAACAATTTCAACTATCAGCTGACCCCTTCGATCCTGGTGGCGGCGGAGCAGTATCGGAAGAAGCGGCCCCTTCGGATCGTGTATACGGCCCATGATGTGCAGCTGGTATGTCCCAACCATCTCATGTTCCGGCCGGATCTGCATCAGGTGTGCGAAAAGTGCATCGAGCATGGTGTGGGGGAGTGCGTCAAGGGCAAGTGCATCCATGGCTCCACCCTTCGCAGTGTGCTTGGGGCGCTGGAGCATCGGTACTGGAAGAAGGAACGGATCTATGAGGTCCTGGACACGATCGTGTGTCCCTCGGCGTTCATGAAGAGCCGGTTGGACACGGATCCGATCCTGGCAAAGAAGACGGTGGTGCTGCGGAATTTCGTGAAGCGGCTGGAGCCGGTTGTACCGGAGAAGAAGGGCTATGTGCTGTACTTCGGTCGCTTCTCTGAGGAGAAGGGGATCCGGGGACTGCTGGAGGTCTGTCGGTCGTTGCCGGACATCCCCTTCGTGTTCGCCGGAGGCGGGCCGCTGGAGGATCTGGTGGGGGGCATCCCCAACGTGCGAAATGCCGGGTTCCTCCATGGCATGGAGCTGAAAGCGTTGATCGCCGGGGCGCGGTTCTCTGTCTGCCCCTCGGAGTGCAATGAGAATTGTCCCTTCTCCGTCATGGAGAGCATCATGGCGGGGACGCCGGTGCTGGGGGCCCAGCGGGGCGGGATCCCGGAGCTGATCCAGGACGGGAAGACCGGATGGTTGTTCCCGGCGGGAGATCGGGACGCCCTGGGGCAGAGGATCCGTCAGTTGTGGGACAGCGACGCCCCGGAAGGGTGCGTGGAGGATTGCTTGCGGGTGCATTTCGATGATCTTGCTGAGTATACGGAAAAATTGATGGCGTATTATCCCCAGGGATGACAGGCTGATGGACGATGTAGGGAAAGGGCATGCCCTTTCCGTCCCAGATCATGCAAGATCTGCGGGAAATACCGTATTTTTGTGTGCTTGCCGTAGCAAGCACAGCGGAAAGGGCATGCCCTTTCCCTACGGGCTGATGACCAGGAAGGGTGTGCATGATGGAGAGCATCGATATCGTGGTGCTTTGGGTGGATGGTTCGGATCCGGAGTGGCTGCAAAAAAGGCGGCAGTATGCGCCGGAGACCCGGGACAATGGGTCTGATGAGAATCGGTTCCGGGATATGGGACTGCTTCGGTATTGGTTCCGTGGGGTGGAGACCTTCGCGCCCTGGGTGAGGAAGGTGTTCTTCATCACCGATGGGCAGCTGCCGGATTGGTTGGACACCAGCCATCCTAAGCTGGTGACGGTGAAGCATTCCGACTACATCCCGGACGAGTATCTTCCCACCTTCGATTCCAATGTGATCGAGCTGTGGCTCCACAAGATCGAGGAGCTGGGAGAGCGGTTCGTCCTGTTCAACGATGATATGTTCCTGACCGCCAAGGTGACGCCGGAGGACTTTTTCAAGAAGGGGCTGCCCCGGGAGACGCCGACGCTGGACATCGTGACCGCCTCGACCCCGGAGGATTGTCTGCCCCATATGCTGACCAACAACGCTGGGATCCTGAACAAGCATTTCAGGAAGAAGGACGTTTTGAAGCGCAACGCCGGGGCGTTCTTCAATTTAAGATGGGGGAAGGGGCAGATCCGGAACTTCCTGCTGGCGCCCTTCAAGTATTTCTCCACCTTCCGCGATCCTCATCTGCCCTCGTCCTATCTCAAGTCCACCTTCCAGGAGGTGTGGCAGGCGGAGGGGGCGCTGCTGGCCCAGACTGGGCGGGATCGGTTCCGTTCCAAGTCGGATCTGACCCACTGGCTGATGAAGTGCTGGCAGATCTGCCAGGGCCGCTTCTATCCCCGGAAAAGCTCCTGGGGACGGCATTATGAGCTGTGGGAGGACGATGTGGACGGGATCTGCCGGGATCTGGAGAAGGGCCGGTACAAGGCCGTTTGCATCAACGACAGCAAGACGGACGTGGATCTGGAGGCGGTGAGCGCCCGGATCCGGGAGAGCTTTGAGAAGATCTTGCCCCGGAAGTCGGGGTTCGAGCGGGATCGGTGACGATGACGCCATGTAGGGAAAGGGCATGCCCTTTCCGGTGTCCCTGCTGTGGCAGGGACACAAAAATGGTATTTCCCGCAAATCGCGCAGGATTTGCGGCGGAAAGGCAATGTCATTAAGTTAAGCACGCCCTCAAGGCTCCCCTTGTAGGGGAGCTGTCAGCGAAGCTGACTGAGGGGTTTTCAAAAGCGTGCATCGCACGCTTTTGGTGATCAGCTGCGCTGATCAC
>JAFTKE010000237.1 GCA_017456045.1 Oscillospiraceae bacterium | reverse complement strand
GATGCGGTACTTGCCGCCGAAGGGTACCGCAGGCTTGGCGGTCTTCTCAGTCAGGACCTTCAGGCGGCTGCCCTGGCCGCCGGCCAGCAGCATGGCGATGCAGCGTTTTTTCTGAAAATACATGGTCACAGCTCCTTATATTTTCAGTGTTTTGATAACGTCATCGTAGGGCGAGGGCATGCCCTCGCCAGCACCCTTGCTATGGCAAGGGTGCAAACGATAGGGTGTTCCCCAGATCCCGTGGGATCTGGGGCGGAAAGGGCATGCCCTTTCCCTACGTTTAGGGTCGTTATCGATGCCTGTCCCCCTCATAAATGAGGGGGCAAGGCATTGCTTTTATTCAGCGGTCTCGGTGGCTTCGGCTTTTTTGCGGCCCTTGCGGTCGGGCTTGCGGGCGTAGAAGGTGATGGACATGGGCGGGATCCGGAACAGGCCGGAGTGCTGGTACTCACGGTAGCCGATTTCTTCCGAGGTGACCTCGTGGGGCAGCTGGTTGGTGCCGCCGTAGCGCCAGTCGTCGGAGCAGAAGATGGGCTCGTAGGTGCCCTCCTTGGGCAGGCCCAGGCGGTAATCGTCACGGCACACGGGAGTGAAGTTCAGGGTGACGATCAACTCCTTGCCCTTCTTGGGGTCGATCCGGCGGAAGGCCAGGACACTGTTGTCCCCGTCATCGGGCTGGATCCACTGGTAGCCGTTCCAGCTCAGGTCATCTGCCCACAGTTCGCTATGCTCCTTATAGAAGTGGTTCAGCTCCTTGTAGAACAGGTGGATCTTCTGGTGCATCTCGTAGTCCAGCACGGTCCAGTCGATGTCCTTATTGAAGTTCCATTCGGTGAACTGGCCCAGCTCCGCGCCCATGAAGCACAGCTTCTTGCCGGGATGGGCGATCTGGTAGCCACGCAGGACTCTGGCGCCGGCGAACTTCCAGAAGTAGTCGCCAGGCATCTTGTTCAGCAGGCTCCCCTTCAGATGGACCACCTCGTCGTGGGAAAGGGGCAGGATATAGTTCTCGGAGAAGGCGTAGGTCATGGAGAAGGTCAGCTGGTTGTGCTTATACTTGCGGTAGACCGGATCCTCCTTCATGTACTTCAGGGTATCGTTCATCCAGCCCATGTTCCACTTCAGCAGGAAGCCCAGGCCGCCGTCGAAATCGGGACGGGTGACCATGGGGAAGGCGGTGGATTCCTCGGCGGCGGTGATGATGCCCTTGCGGCAATTGAAGCAGGCGGCGTTCAGCTGGCGCAGGAAGTCGATCGCCTCCAGGTTCTCACGGCCGCCGTAGCGGTTGGGGCGGTAGTTGGGACGGGCGTAGTCCAGGTACAGCATGGAGCTGACCGCGTCCACACGGATGCCGTCCACGTGGAACTCCTCGATCCAGTACACAGCGTTGGAGATCAGGAAGCTCTTCACCTCGGGACGGCCCCAGTCGAAGATACGGGTGGTCCACTCGGCGTGCTCGTTCATCATGGGATCCTGATACTCGTAGGTGCAGCCGCCGTCGAATTCGTACAGGCCGTACTCGTCCTTGGGGAAGTGGGCGGGCACCCAGTCCAGGATCACGCCGATGCCAGCCTGGTGCAGGTTGTCGATCAGCATCTTCAGCTCGTCGGGAGTGCCGTAACGGCTGGTGGGAGAATAGTAGTTGGACACCTGGTAGCCCCAGCTGGGATCGTAGGGATACTCGGAAACGGGCATCAGCTCTACGTGGGTGTAGCCCATGTCCTTCAGGTAGCCGGGCAGCTGCTCAGCCAGCTCTGCGTAGCTCAGGTAGCCGCCGCCGTCCCAGCGGCGACGCCAGGAGCCCAGGTGCATCTCATAGATGTTGATGGGGGAGTCCAGGGGCGCCCGGCGGGTCTGGCGGGCCATCCACAGGCTGTCGTGCCACTTGTAGCGGTCCAGACGGCAGATGATGGAGGAGGTGTCGGGGGCCTTGCAGGAGCGGAAGCCCACGGGGTCCATCTTATGGACACGGCGGCCGCTCCAGTGGTGGATCAGGTACTTATAGGCCTGTCCTTCCTGGGCATTGGGGGTCCATGCTTCCCAAACGCCGTCGGAGATCTTGCTCATGTACAGGTCTTCGCCGTTCCAATAGTTGAAGTCGCCAACGACGCTGACAGCCTGGGCGTTGGGAGCCCAGACGCGGAACACGAAGCCATCGACACCGTCCCGGTTCTCGGGATGGCATCCCAGGAACTCGTAGGCATGGGTGCTGGTCCCGGTGTGGTAGTAATACAGGAAGGTGGAAAGTTCTTCATTCATCGGTCTCAAATCCTTTCTTTGGTGGCCCTGGTCGCCATGGATGGCAGGCCGGATAAGGGCAGTTTCACCCACGCATAGCATACCATATTTTGAGCCATCAGGAAAGCGTCAAATTATATAAAAAGTTGGGTGAGTTTCCGTCACTTTACACAAAACCGAAAAATACCCATTCGGACGCGACTGGAGGAATAGACAAAAACCGCCCCGTTTCGGGGCGTTCCAGCATAGCCGAACGGCGATATCGCGGCATGACTCGGGGGATATGAGCGCGGGGACCTTCGTTGGATGGCATCGACTTCGTCGGTGCGTTGGGATCTTTTAGGAATAAAAATGGGGATCTCATCCAGATCGACACAAAAAATACACATCCGCCTAATATAACAAGGACAGAAAGGGGCGACGTCCCCTATATCAAGGAGGAGATATCATGAAACGTGCAACAGGTCTTTTGACGGCAGTGGTGATGCTGCTGCTGGCCCTGACTGTGATGGGGAGCCAGGTCCAGGCTGCGGACGATCCTGCCGTCACGGTGGCTGAGATGGCCGTTGAGGCGCAGGAGATCTGGCTGGATACACCGGTTTGGGTCGAGATCCAGGCGGATGAGGAGGCATGGTTCCGGTTCGTTCCGGAGCGGAGCGGCACCTATACGTTCTACTCTGAGGGTGACTGCGATACCGTTGGGACCATCCTGGACAGCGAAGGGTATGAGCTGGCGTACAGCGACGACGATGGCGGGGACTTGGATTTCAAAGTGAGCTGCTGGATGGAGGCAGGGGAAGTCTACCTGCTGCAAGTGCGGGTCTGGGATCAGGAGGCGTCTGCGGAGGGCTTCTATGTGTCGGTCACGGAACGGAACGAGCAGGAGATCTGGCTGGATGACCCTGTTTGGGTCGAGCTGGAAGAGGACGGTCAGGCCTGGTTCCAGTTCGTTCCGGAGAAGACCGGTGTCTATGTGTTCAGTTCTCAAGGCGATATGGACACCCGTGGCGCTGTCTATGACAGCGGGGAGAACCTCCTGGACAGCAATGATGATTCCGGTCAGGACTATAATTTCGCGATATTCTGCCATATGGAGGCAGGCGAGACCTATCTGCTGGAGGCAGAGCTGTATTTCGGTGATGCTGCCGGTGGCTTCTATGTGACACTGTCGGAAAGCCGGGTGGCGGACGTCCAGGTCCATCCGGTGACCCTCAATGGCTACTTGGATGGCTATCTGGAGAACGATGGCTATTATGATGAAAACGGTGAGTGGGTCGAGGGAGACACCTGGTTCCGTTATGAAACTGTTCCGGAGATGATCACAGTGTCCTTCGCCGACGGTACCTCGGAGGAATATTCCGTCTATGAGGCGGATGAGGCGCTGGGCCTGACGATCTACTACTGGGACGACCAGTGCAGTGACAGTGCGTGGCAGCCCGGTGTCCATACGGCTATGGCACAGGTGGCGGGCCTCACTGTGGAGTATCAGGTGACGGTCCGGGAGCCTGTGGTGGATGCGTTGGGCGTGGAGAACGTGATGGTGTATGAGGGCGTGGACGGCTATGAGGACGCTGGTACGTTCATCTACACTTACGATCCTGCGTTCTTCGTGATCCTCAACGATGGTACGCAGATCCACTCCCAGGATGGCTGCGTCCAGATCGAAGGCAAGTACTATTATCTGTACTGGATGGACGAACAGTATGACGAGCCCTGGGGTCTGGGCGAGCATGAGGTGGAAGCCTGGATCGGAGCTTATGAGACCAGTTTCACGGTCACTGTGGTGGGAGCCTCTGATCGACTGGAGGCGCCCCAGATCCTGTCCTGCTACTCCAGACAGCAGACCTCCGTCAAGGTCACCTGGACCACTGTGGATGGGGCGGACGGCTATGAGCTGTGGCGCTCTGAGACCCCCGACGATCCTGACAGCTGGCAGCGGGTCAAGTCCATCCTGGACGGTGACACCGACCGCTACACCAACCAGGGCCTGACCGAGGGCGTCACCTACTATTATATGGTGCGTGCCTTCGTGGTGGACGGGGATGGCCAGCGGATCTGTTCTGAGTTCTCTGATGCTGACCATATGCCCGCAGCAGTGGTCTTCGACGGACCTTACAGCAATGCAACCTTCCGGATCCGGCTGCGCTGGGAGGAAGTGGGCGGCTGCCACGGCTACCAGATCTGGCGGCAGGCCGAGGACGGCTCTTGGAGCGTGGTCAAGACTCTGGGCGACCGGGGCAATGTGCTGACCAATGATCAGGGAAGCACCACTGCCTACTCCAACACCGGTCTGGAGGCCGGGAAGGACTATACCTACCGGATGCGTGCTTTCTACATCACCGAGGATGGGCGGAAGGTGTTCGGTGCCTGGTCCGATGAGATCACTGTGGCCGTCATGCCTGAGGCCCCTGTGGTGACAGTCAGCGCCGGTACAGGCCGTGCCCAGCTGAGCTGGGACGAGATCAGCGGCGCTGAGGGCTACCAGATCTGGATGTCCACGTCCGAAGAGGGTGGATATCAGATCGTCAAGTCTGTCACTGATGGCAGCGTGACGGACTATACCAAGTACGGTCTGGAAAGCGGGAAGGTCTACTACTTCAAGATCCGCTCTTATGTGGAAGTGGATGGAAGGAAGACCTTCGGCGGCTGGTCCGAGACGGTGGCCGTGGTGATCGGGTGAACGTTACGATTTGAAACGCGGAAAGGCAGCGGTGGGCTCGTCCCACCGCTGCCTGTCATTTATCGTGATGGAGATGTTCAGGGGTCCTCTGTGATCACGAGAAGATCGTTGGGCGTGCATTCTAAAAGAAGGCACATCGTTTCGATGTTCTCATAGCGGATGGACTTGGTCTCGTTATTGACCATCTTGCTGAAGTTCTGGTAGCTCATGCCCAGCTGCTTGTAAAGCCAATACTTGGTCTTTCCCTTTTCTTCCAAAAGCCGCAGCACATCTAACTTTATCATCAGATACCCTCCCATAAGATATTTTATGAGATGATATCTTAGTATCCCTCTTTACATATAGACTATTGCATTATATAATGTAATAGTCTATAAGAAGAAAGGAGAGAGGACGATATGCTTATCGATATCACAGGCGTGATCTTGATACCGGGGAACCAGGGGAAGGACTGTCCAGGGAATGGAGAGGATGAGACGATCGAATGTTGCTGTGATGAATGTGACTATATGCTGTGCTGCCTGGATACCGAATATCCGGATCACTGCGCGACCTGTTCGGAACGAGACTGCCCTCGGAACGGGGAAGTGGACCAGAAATGACAAAAACCTCCCACGAAAGTGGGAGGTTTTTATCATGGTGACCCGTACGGGAATCGAACCCATGTTACCGCCGTGAAAGGGCGGTGTCTTAACCGCTTGACCAACGGGCCTGGTAGCGGCGACCTGATTCGAACAGGTGACATACCGGGTATGAACCGGCTACTCTACCAACTG
>JAFTKE010000236.1 GCA_017456045.1 Oscillospiraceae bacterium | reverse complement strand
GATAACACCAGTGATGGTACAGGTAACCCACCGCCGCGTCGGAATCGATCACGGTCTTGGTGGTCTCGGCCTCGGACGCGGTCACCTTGGAAGACTTCTTGTTGTACTGGGTAGAGAGACTGCTGGAGGTGGAGAAGCCGGTGGTCAAGCTATTTACATAGTTCACCGTGCCGGAACCGTACTTGACCCACTCCGAGCCGATCTGGGTGTAGCCGTCCAGAGAGGTCTCATAGGAGGTGGTGGTCTCCTAGTCACTGTAGCGGTACTGCGTCTTGGTCTCCACCAGGCTCATGTCGATGCCCTCAGGCAGCGTCTCCACCCAGTCGGACATGGAGGATTCCGGATACACGATGTAGAAGTCACCGCACTTGGAGCAGGTGTACTCATCCCGCTGCAGCTCCACGCAGCTGCCGGTGTAGGAGGTCACATCATAGCTGTGGCCGGTGGCGGCGATGACCTGGGTTTCCGTATAGCCACATCCCGTGCAGCTGCGGGTCCATTCGCCATCGGCAGTGCAGGTGGCGTCGTTCCCCTCCCAGCTGCCGAAGCTGTGATCACACGCCTCCCACACCTGGATATGATCTATGCTGCAACCGCTGATGGGATAGGCATTGGTGCCCATATAGTCGAACACCAGATCCTTGCCGGAAAGCCAGTCAGAGGTGGTAGACTGGTCGTTGATCCCATTATAGACATTGTCCATAGCCCCCAGCTCCACATCGTCCACGCTGAGATAGACCATATTGGAGCCATCGGCAGCGACCTTGTTGGTCAGCCGATAGGAATGGCTGGCGGAGCCGTCGATGCCATAGTCGGACAGATCGATACCGTAATTCATGTGGCTGCTGCCATCGTGGGCCCCAAGGAAGATCAGATCCTTCCCGTAGCGGAAAAGATAAGGTGCGCCCTCCGTCTTCCCTCCATCCGAGGAAGCGAACAGGAAGGTCCCACCGGACGGAGCCCCTTCACTCGTCCATTCCACGCTCCAGGAACGGTCGTGGAGCAGGACCACGGCCTTATCCAGCCGGAAGGCGGCGCTGGAATAGGTGCCTCCAGAAACGGAGCCCTTATAGATGGTGGTCCCATTTTCAGTCAGCCCTGTATCCGTAACGCTGACCAGATCATCGCTCTGGGTCTCCCAGCGATAGGTATCCGCAGGGTCCTCCGGCAAACCGTCCGCCCAGATCTGCAAGTGATCCATCTTGCAATTGGACAGAGGGTGACCATAGGAGCCCAGGTAGCTGAAGGTGAAGTCCTTCCCGGAGATCCAATCAGAGGTAGTCCCCTGGGCAGTGGCGTTGATGTAGTATTGGTCCATCGCACCCAACTCCACGCCGTCCACAGACAGATAGACCATGTTCGATCCGTCGGAGGCGATCTTGTTGGTCAGTCTGTAGACATGGTCTGCGGTGCCATCGATCCCATAGTCTCCCAGCCGGATCCCGTAGTTGTTGTGCTGGGAGCCGTTCCAGTAACCGAAGGCGATGAACTCGCTCTGCTTATAGCGGAACAGGAAGGGCGAATCGGTGATGCCCCAGGTCCTGGATGACGCCAGGATCATGGAACCGCCGCTGAAAGTACCGGAGGATCTCCATTCAACGATCCAGGGCCGATCATGCTCCAGGACCACGGAGCGGCTCAGAGAGTAGATGGCATTGCTCATGACGCCATCAGTGACGCTCCCGTGGAACTGGGTAGCTTCATTGAAGGTGTTGCCGCCATCCGTGACAGTGGTGAACCGGTCACCGATCATCTCCCAGCGATAATCATCCGCATGGGTGGTGCTCATGGCAGGATCATAGACATAGTCCAGGAAATAGCTGACTCCGTCGTAGTTCGTGTCGGTGCTGCTCTTCCTTCGGTTGGCACAGAAATACAGCTTGCCGGTGGTGGGACAGACGACACAATCCTCGATCTCGAACAGCCCTGCATAGGTACCGCTGATGATACGGAAGGACAGCGTGGGATCGTTCTTTATCGTCCCGGTGGCACCTTCCAGATCGTAGACCAGCACGACACTAACGTTGATGGTCTCCACCGAAGCGTTGCCGGTCAGAGGCAAGAAGATCTTACCGTCATGGTAATCGAATCCCTGCTGGGTGAAGGAGGAATAGTCGACAGTGGAGCCCTTCAGTCGGACATCGGCGATGTTCAGGGTGCAAAGCTTCGTCAAGGCGATATCGCCACTGGAAGCGGTGGGGTCCAGAGTTCCGGTGTAGAGCGTTCGACCGGTCTTGACGATGACCTTGACTTCCTCGTTACTGGCAGACATGATCTGGACCGCCGTCATGCTGGCAGAAGCACCGTTATAGGAAGCGGTGTAGGTACCAGCCGTAGTCAAGGTAGTCCCGCTGACAGTCAGCCGCACCAGAGTTGACCCGGCCGTGACGAACAGGTTCGACGCACCGTTGATACTGACGATGTCCAGAGCGTTGGCATGTCCCAAATTCGTGAAATAGGTGGAACCGGTGGAAGCATCGGTCATAAAGACCTTCGTACCGGTGCTTTTCTCCGTCCGCACCACGACCGCCTGGGTGTCGCCGCTGTTGATCTTGGCACAATAGGTATAGGTATTATCCGCAGTCATGCCCTGCATGCTGCCGCAGCTGCCCTGATCATAGACCATAGCCAGCGTTCCATAGCTACCGTAGTGTGCCTGTGGAACCACGTCACCCGCATCCACCGCTCCCGCGGAAATGTCCGGGATCCCAGGGACCGCAAGCAACGCCAGGCACAGGCATACCGCTATCAGACGTTTGATATGTTTTTCCACTGTACAGACTTCCTTTCTCAACGCGATATCAGATCGCCATAAAATGTACTTACACTGTCATTCTATCACACAAGAGAGCGCCATGCCAGCAAAAGATCACCTTGGAAGCATCTCCCACTCAATTTTATCGAAAGCCACAAAAAAAGCCCCCGCCATCTGTTAAAAGTGGATAGTCAAGAGTGGATAAAAAAACGACCCCCTTCTATCGAAGGATGTCGAATTTTGGGTGTACACCACGAAAATGCAAACCGCTAAAAACCTTGTATTAGTGAAGTATCGGCTTTGCCGATGTGAAGTTATGGTCATCGCCATAGTGAAGCATTGCGCTATCGCACAAAGTGAAGTTAAGTTTGCCCACTTCGCCGTTAGACGAAACTTCACTACGCAGTAACTTCACTTGCCCACAAGAGGCAAACTTAGTTGAAAAAAGCTCATTGCTTTCGCAATGAGCTTTTTTTCTGGAGGTACCGCCCAGATTTGAACTGGGGAATGAGAGTTTTGCAGACTCTTGCCTTACCGCTTGGCCACGGTACCATATGAAATAAGGAACGCTGGGCGTTCCTTATCTATTTGGAGCGGGTGACGAGGCTCGTTTGCATCTTCACCTTCGGTGAAAATCGATGAGCCGCCGG
>JAFTKE010000235.1 GCA_017456045.1 Oscillospiraceae bacterium | reverse complement strand
TTTTGACCAAATGGGGCTGTTTTTCGTCGTTTCGTTCCGAGGGTATCGTTTGATCCGTGAAAATGTGATATGCTGTTGGGGAACGAAAGGGGAGTCCAAGGATGAAAAAATGGAAGATGTATTTGGGGCGGCTTCCGGTGTATGCGTTGCTGCTGGCGGCGCTTGGGTATGGCCTGTGGAAGTTCGGTCAAGAGCATGAGCCGCCGGAGCAGATCGGTGTGGAAAGCACGGAGGAGACCAGCGGGGATGTCCCCTATCAGAAGAATGATGGGATCATGCCTACCAACGTGATCCAGATAGGAGATACCTTCCGGCACCAGCCCTATATGAGCGAGGGGCATTTCCAGTGCAAGGTCATCGGGGCCAGGGTGGTGCGGGATGCGTCGGAGTGTCCGCCAAAGGAACTTTTCGTTGAGTCCGGCGGTAGACTGTCAGCGGGGACGGAGCGTTACCCCTATGAAGAATGGTTCACCGAGGGAGGCGCTTACGATCAGGGAGCGCGGGTGGTCTTGGTGGATCTGGAGGTCACCAATGTGGATGCGGTGTCTCTGTTGGATGAGGAGGATGCTTTCTTTCTGTACGATGTGATCCAGGTGGCGGATCTGACGAAACTGATGGTCACAAAGGATGGGAAGCTGGAATTCTATGATTATTGGGAGCTGGGCTTCGATTATTTGAGCTATTATGGGCAGTATCCTTCGGAAGATACGATGATGGCTGTGGCCATGAAGGTGGCCCAGGGAGAAACGGTGCGCTATACCATCGGGTTCACCGTTGATGCAGCACCGGGCTTCCCGGTGGACGTGACCATGCTGCGGGCGATCCTGGATGCCAACAGTGATACACAGACTGGTGTGTTCATCGATCTTGGTCTGGAAGAGCCGTGTATATGAAAGGCCCGCCGTGGATGGCGGGCCTCAGGCTGTCGAAAGAGCATCGATGAGAGAGATCATCGTTCAGCGTATCAGCAAGTCTGATAGGTTTTCTAAACTTCCAGGTCATTGCCCGCATTCCTCTTCCGACCTCGCTACGCTCGGCCACCTTCCCCCCGGGGGAAGGCATCGCGCCTGCGGCGCTTTGAGGCCGCCGTGGATGGCGGGCCTTGATCCGTGGGAGAAATTCACAAAAAGTTGTCGAAATCTTTGAGCAATAGTGCTATAATAGGAGCCACGATCATTTGGAGGTGGATAGGATGGCCTTTGTAGAGTTTCGAGACGTGGCCAAGACTTATCATATGGGCGAGGTGGAGATCCAGGCGCTGCATGATGTGAGCTTTTCCGTGGAGAAGGGCGAGCTTGTGGTGATCGTCGGGCCCTCCGGTGCCGGTAAGACCACGCTTTTGAACATTTTGGGCGGTATGGATACTTTGTCCGAGGGTACGGTCCTGCTGGATGGGAAGGAAGTCTCCAAGCTGAATAAGAAGCAGCTGACGGCGTACCGCAGGAACGATGTGGGTTTCGTGTTCCAGTTTTACAATCTGGTGGGCAATCTTACCGCACTGGAGAACGTGGAACTGGCCAACCAGATCTGCAAGAAGCCCCTGGATGCGGCCCAGGTGCTGGAAGATGTGGGTCTGGGGCATCGGCTGAAGAATTTCCCCAGCCAGCTTTCCGGCGGCGAGCAGCAGCGTGTGGCGATCGCCCGGGCTCTGGCCAAGGATCCCAAGCTGCTGCTGTGTGATGAGCCCACCGGTGCGTTGGATCAGGTCACCGGTAAGGCGATCTTGAAACTATTGCAGGACACCGCCCGGAAGACGGGGATGACGGTGATCATCATCACCCACAACAGCGCTCTGACTGCTATGGCAGATCGGGTGATCAAGGTGAAGAATGGTACGGTCAGCTCTGTGTTCGTCAATGAAAAGCCTGTGGATGTGGCGGAGATCGAATGGTGATGAAGAACGCGATGGGTAAGAACGTGCGTCGGACCATCCGCAAGTCTCTTGGGCGGTATATCGCCATCGTGGCGATCATCGCGCTGGGCGCAGGGATGTTCGTAGGGTTGCTGGGCACCAAGACTGACATGGTGGCCACGGCGCAGAAGTTCACGGATGATACGAATATGTTCCACCTCCGTCTGCTCAGCACCTATGGCTGGAGGATCGAGGATGTGGAGCAGGTAGCCCAGATGGAGGGCGTTGCAGAGGCAGAAGGCTCGATCAGTATGGATGCGGTCGGTGTGTTCAGCATCAACGCTCTGGGCGTGCAAAGCGAGGAGAAGGAGGAGGCGGTGTATCGGCTCCACAGCATCCCGGACCGGATCAGCCAGGTCCATTTGCTGGGCGGCCGGATGCCGGAGGCTCCCAATGAATGTCTGGTGGATGGGAGCCATGCCGATGATTCGGTACTGGGGACCACCTTCGAGATCTCTCAGAGCAATGAGGAGGATCTGCTGGAGAGCGTGTCCGTCACCACTTTTACAGTGGTGGGCTATGTCAGCACGCCTCTTTACATGGATATGTCCCGTGGCAGCACCACATTGGGCAATGGTGACCTGGCAAACTACATCTATATCCCACTGGAAGCCTTCTGTGTGGACTACTACACGGAGATCGGCGTGATCATCCAGGGCGACTTTGAGGTCTATACCGACGGAGCCACCCAGGCCATGGAGGATATGGCGGAGCGGATGGAGCCTGGGGTGACGGTACTGGCACAGGACCGGTTCCTGGAGGTGAAGGACGAGGTCCTGATAGAGTATGAGGACGGGCTCAAGGAATATGAGGATGGTCTCAAGGAATTTGAGGACGCTCGTCAGGAGGCCCTGGAGGAGCTGGAAAAGGCACTGAAGGAGCTGCAGGACGGACAGACCGAAATCGACGAGGGCCTTGCTGAGCTGGAGGATGCCCGCGAGCAGCTTCTGGACGCACAGGGCCAGCTGGAGGACAGTGCCCAGGAGCTGGGACAGGCCTGGCAGGAGCTGGCGGATGCCAGGGAGGAGGCCGATGCGCAGTTCGATGACGCGGAGGCGGAGCTTGCTGCCAAGGAGCAGGAGGTCACCGACGGGCTTGCTCAGGTCCGGGATGGATATCTCCAGATCGATGATGGCATCGCCCAGTTGGAGGCTGGGATCGCAGAAGTGGATGCCGGGATCGCTCAGATCGATCAGATGATCGCATCTCAGCAGCAGATCCTTGCCGCTGCACAGGCGGATCTGGAAGCGGAAACAGATCCGGAGGCGATCGCCCAGCTGCAGCAGCAGATCGGGGTGGCCCAGGGGACTATCGCCGAGTGCGAAGCTCAGAAACAGCAGCTTTCCCAGAAGAAGGGGGAGCTTTCTGCTCAGCTGGATGCTTTGCGGGCCCAGCGCCTGGAGCTGGAGCAGACGGAGAAGACGTTGCTGGAAGCACAGGAGACCATTCGCCAGGGCTATGTGGAGCTGGAGGCGTCCAAGGTCCAGGCCGAGGCCAAGTTCCAACAGGCTCAGGATGAGATCATAGAAGGCGAAGCTGCTTTGGATGAAGCGGAAGCGGAGCTGGGCGATAAATGGACGGAATGGGCTGATGGAAAGCGGGAGCTGGCCCAGGCTCAGGAGGATCTGGAAAAGGGCTGGCTCGATTATGAACAGGCGAAGCTGGATGTGGAAACGGAGCTTTCTGAGGCGGAAGCGGAGCTGGCTGATGCGAAAGCAGAACTGGATGACGCACTGGCTCAGATCGAAGGACTGGAGGAGCCGGAGGTCTTCCTTCTGGACCGGAACACCAATGTGGGCTATCTGGCAGTGGACAGCAATTCTGACATCGTGGCTGGCGTTTCCCGGGTGTTCCCGGCTTTCTTCCTGCTGGTGGCGGCGCTGGTGTGTATCACCACCATGACTCGGATGGTGGACGAGGAGCGTACTCAGATCGGTATCTTGAAGGCGCTGGGCTACAGCAACGGGAAGATCATCGGAAAATATCTGGTGTATACCGGCTCCGCATCGCTACTGGGCTGCACGTTGGGCGTACTGATCGGCAGCGTGGCGTTCCCTAAGATCTTGTGGTATGCTTACAGCATCATTTTGAATCTGACACCGGACATCGTGCTGGTGCTGGACTGGCCTTTGTGTTTAGGTGTGGTTGGGGCGTATACCGCTGTTTCCATGCTGGTGACTTGGTACTGCTGCCGTAAGGAGCTGAAGGAGGTCCCGGCTGAATTGATCCGACCCAAGTCGCCTGCTGCGGGCAAGAAGATCCTGCT
>JAFTKE010000017.1 GCA_017456045.1 Oscillospiraceae bacterium | reverse complement strand
TCGTTGATAAGAAAAATTATCGTTTAGCATGGTGATGAGATGCGGCGGCCGATGGCCGCCGAGCGCCCCGCAGGGGCGCATATACCTTCCCCCGGGGGGAAGGGGGCCGAGCGCCAGCGAGGTCGAAAGAGGAATGCGGGCTTTGACCTAAAAGTTCAGAAAAACCATCAGACTTGCTGAAACGCTGAATGCTGATCCAGGTCTATACCGCCCCTAAACCATCACGTCGCCGCCCGCATTCCTCTTCCGCCCCTTCGGGGCACCTTCCCCCCGGGGGAAGGGATGCGCCTGCGGCGCTTAGTACGCCAAACGTATAGGTTTATCAACAAGCTAGGGCGTGTTGCATTTGCAACACGCCCCTTTTTGGCGGTGTGATCAGTCGCCCAGCATTTGGTGGAACAGCTCCATGTAGCGCTTGGCGGGCTTATCCCAGCTGAAGTCTTGGGACATATCCCGGCGCTGGAGGGTCCGGAAAGCCTCCCGGTCCCCGTTGTACAGATGCAGGGCCCGTTTCAGGGAGGCCAGGAAGTCGTCGCCGTTGTAGCTCTGGAAGGTGAAGCCCAGGCCGCCTTCGCCGTTCTCGTCAGCGGGAGGGACGGTGTCCCGCAGTCCGCCGGTGGCGTGGACCACAGGTACGGTGCCGTAGCGCATGGCGTTCATCTGGCTCAGGCCGCAGGGCTCGGACTTGGAGGGCATCAGGTAGATGTCGCCGCCGGCGTAGATCCGGGCGGCCAGCCCCAGGTCGAAGGTGATCTTGGCAGCCACCTTCTCCGGGAACTCGTTCGCCAGATCTCGGAAGAAGGTCTCATAGTGGGGTTCGCCGGTGCCCAGGATCAGCAGCTGCACGTCCTCCTCCCACAGCAGGCGGCGGGCGATGTAGCACAGCAGATCCAGGCCCTTGTGTCCGGCCAATCTCGTGACCATGACGCACAGGGGCACGTCGGGCTTGACGGGCAGGCCTACTTCCTTCTGGAGGGCAGCCTTACAGGCGGCCTTGCCCTCTTCCAGGGTCTCGGCGGTGTAGTGGGCGGGAAGGGCCGGGTCCTTCTCCGGGTCGAAGGTATCGACATCGATGCCGTTGGTGATGCCGGTGAGCTTCCAGGAAGCACCTGCGATGATGCTGTCCAGCCCGTGGGCGTAGTAGGGGTACATCAGCTCCCGGGCGTAGGTCTCGGAGACGGTGGTGACCAAGTCGGCGGTCTCGATCGCCGCCTTCATCATGTTCACCGCGCCGTTCATATCCAGGCAGCCACGCCACTCCCAGGGCAGGTACAGCACGTCATCGAAGAAGCTGGAGTTGGCCCAGCCCTGGTACTCGATGTTGTGGATGGTGTACATGCACTTGGTGTGATGGAACAGGTGGCCGTACATGGCTTTCAGGTAAGTCGGCACCAGGGCGGTCTGCCAGTCGTTGCACTGGATCACGTCCGGGAGCCAGTCCATGATCACCATGGCATCCAGGCAGGCCTTGGAGAAGAAGGCGAAGCGCTCACTGTCGTCTCCATGGCCGTAGATGGTGGTGTCCCGACCGCCGAAGTAGTATTCGCTGTCGATGAAGTAGACCTGCACACCGTCGGCGCGGTCCTTGAGCTTCATGATACCGGCGTACTGCTTTCGCCAGCCTACGCCGACCTGGAAGTCGCCGATGTATTCCACGTTCCATCTGGGATCGTGCTTGATCTTATGATAATAGGGCAGGATCAGGACCACCTCGTTGCCCTCGATCTTGGCAAGGGCGGAGGGGAGGGCCTCCATCACGTCCCCCAGACCGCCGGATTTGCAGTAGGGCGCGCCCTCGGAGGCCAGGATCGCTATCTTCATACGGTCTCACCCCGCTTGATGATGATCGGGGACTTCTTGGTGCCGATCAGTCGGGCACCGGGGCGGACGGTGACGTTCTTATCCAGGATCACGTATTCCAGCGTCGCGCCTTCGCCCACCACGGTATCGTTCATGATCACGCAGTTCTCCACCTCTGCGCCTTCGCAGATGGTGACCTGGCGGAACAGCACGGAATCCTCCGCCTCGCCCTCCAGGAAACAGCCGTCGGCCACCAGGCAGTTCTCCACCTCGCAGTTCTCACCGTAGTAGCTGGGGACACGGTCCCGGACCTTGGTGAAGACGGGGTGGTGGCCGCCGAACAGGTCGTGACGGACTTCCTTGTCGATCAGGGCCAGGGAGTTGCGGAAGTATTCCTCCACAGACTCGTTGAACAGGGCGATGCCGTCGAACTGGTAGATGTTGATGGTGGCGAAGCCCTTCTGCCACAGGCCCATGACCAGGTCACGGTCCATATGGTAGCGGTTCCGGGCCACGCACTCCCGGATCTGATGCTTCAGATACTTCTTGGACAGTACGAAGGTGTCCATGGAGGCAAGATAATCGGCGGGGGCCACATAGTCCACGGCGATATCCAGGATGTCGCCCTTCTTGTCCAGCTTCACAGCCAGGTCCAGCTGCTTCTCGCCGTTGGCGATGCCGGCCTTGGTGACTACAGTGATGTCCTTGCCGCTTTCGATGTGGGCGGCGATGATCTTGGTCATGTCCATATTGCTCAGGATGGCGGAATCTGCCATGACCACATATTCATCCTCGTCATCGGAGCCGTACTCCAGGAAGTCCATGGCGTTGTACAGGTTCTCCAGCTTGCCACGATAGTGGTCGGTGGTGGACATGGCGTAGGGGGTCAAGAATTCCAGGCCACCCTCGCCCAGCTCCAGGCCCCACTCTTCGGCG
The DNA here is from genome assembly GCA_017456045.1 of Oscillospiraceae bacterium. Classification (GTDB taxonomy): domain Bacteria; phylum Bacillota; class Clostridia; order Oscillospirales; family Oscillospiraceae; genus Faecousia. The sequence continues at coordinate 1,098 of JAFTKE010000017.1, read as the reverse complement.
TCGCCCACGTGGTTCATCAGGGACTGGTAGTTATGCCGGGAGATGATGCCGATGTGCCGGATGCCGGCGGCGGACATATTGGAAAGGTGGAAATCGATCTGGCGGTACCGGCCGCCGAAGGGGAGGCTGGCCATGGTGCGCTTGCTGGTCAGGTCGCCCATGGTGGCGTCGTTGGCGAAAATGATGCCCATAACGTTCATAGCGATACCTCCTTACAGCATATCACCGGGCGCCAGCACGGTGTTCTCTTCCACAACGGCACCCTTGGAGGTGACGCTGATCTTCTTCTTATCCTTGGGGCCGTAGGCACCGCCCACCACGGCGTTGCGGCAGACCTTGCTGTTCTCGCCCAAAATGGCATGACGGACGATGGCACCGGGCTCGATCACCACGCCGGGCATCACCACGCTGTCCTCCACCACGGCGTCCTCGCCGATGGTGCAGCCGACGGAGATGATGGAGTGGCGGACGGTACCATAGACCTCGGAGCCCTCTGCCACGAAGGAGTTATAGATCTTGGCATCCTCGTCGATGAAGGAGGAGGGCAGGGCGGAGTTCCGGGCGTAGATGCGGTGGCGCTCGTCGCCACGGATGTTGAATTCCGGCTCCTTGCCCAGCAGCTCCATGTTGGCTTCCCACAAGGAGTCGATGGTGCCCACGTCCTTCCAGTAGCCGTCGAAGGTGTAGGCCATCATCTTGTGACCGGCGTTCAAGAGGTTCGGGATGATGTTCTTGCCGAAGTCGTTGGAGGAAGCGCTGTCCTCCTCGTCGGCGATCAGAGCTTCCCGCAGTACCTTCCAGTTGAAGACGTAGATGCCCATGGAGGCATTGGTGGACTTGGGCTGCTTGGGCTTCTCCTCGAACTCATAGATGGAGTTGTCGGGGTTGGTGTTCAGGATGCCGAAGCGGGAGGCTTCCGCCAAGGGGACGTTGCGCACCGCGATGGTGCAGGAGGCCTGGTTCTGCTCATGATAGGCCACCATGTCGGCGTAGTCCATCTTATAGATGTGGTCGCCGGACAGAACAACAACGTAGTCGGGATCGAAGCGGTCGACGAAATCGATGTTCTTGTAGATGGCGTTGGCGGTACCCTCGTAC
>JAFTKE010000234.1 GCA_017456045.1 Oscillospiraceae bacterium | reverse complement strand
GATAAATTATCGTTTAGCGACGTAGCCGCAATGCCTTCCCCCGGGGGGAAGGTGGCCGAGCGCAGCGAGGTCGGAAGGGGAATGCGGGCAGTAACATGAAAGTTCAGAAAATCTATCAGACTTACTGAAACGCTGAACGAAGATCTAGGTCTATCCCGCCCCAAAACCATCACGTCGCCGCCCGCATTCCTCTTCCGCCCCTTCGGGGCACCTTCTCCCCGGGAGAAGGGACGCGGCTGCGCCGCTTAGCACGCTAAACGATGATCTCTCTGTGTGTTTCGGTCCACTATATCACTAAACAGAGGAAATTGCAATTATATTCTGTATCGCTTTGGGGGATACTGCTTTGGAGGTGATGTGATGGGACGCAGGTATCTGGGGGAGCTTACGGATGAAGGGATACGGAAGATCTTCGCTGGGGCGAGCGACTTCATCGCCAGGACGTTGCGGTGCGGTGAGTGGACGCTGTACGCCTATGCGATCGATGGGTTGACTGCCGCGGGCAGTACATCGGATTTCGTGATCAAGCCGATCACGGAACATTTGCAGGCGGATTCTATGGAGGAGCTTTATGACTTCGCCCTCCATGGGATGGTGTATAACGCTGTGGCGGATCCCTGTGAGGATCTGGATACGGTGGCGCTGAAGCTGGTGAATGGGTTTTGCGTGGTGCTGTTCCCGGGGGTGGGGGCGGTGGCCTTCGAGGTCAAGACTCCTGAGAAGCGGGGGATCTCTCCGCCGGAGGTGGAGAACACCGTCAAGGGGGCCAAGGATGCCTTCGTGGAGACTTCCCGCTCCAATACCAGCCTGATCCGGCGGCATCTGCGCAGTCCGGAGCTTCGGATCTGGGAGACTCAGGTGGGGCGGCAGAGCTTGACCAATGTGTCGGTGGTATGGCTGGAGGGGGTGACGGATCCGGCGCTGGTGGATCGGATGGAACAGCGGCTGGGTTCGCTGGATATCGATGGACTGATCTCTCCGGCGGCGGTGGAAGAGTCCGTCACCGGGTCCAGAGCGACGGCGTTCCCACTATTAGAATATACGGAGCGGACGGATCGGTTCTGTCAAGGGATATTGGATGGGCAGGTGGGTCTGCTGGTGGATGGGCTGCCTTTGGGGTATCTGCTGCCGGTGGATCTGGGGAGCCTGATGGAAAGCCCGGAGGATCGGGGCGTGGACTTCGTTTCTGCTTCTTGCATCCGAGTGTTGCGGTATGGAGCGCTGCTGATCAGTCTGCTACTGCCGGGGGCGTTCATCGCTATGACCAAGTTCCATCATGAGATGATCCCGCTGCAGCTACTACGGGCGATCATCGAAAGCAAGCAGGATGTGCCTTTTTCTACGGCGGTGGAGGTGCTGGGGCTGCTGGTGGCCTTCGAGCTACTGCAGGAGTCGGGGATCCATCTGCCTCAGGCGATCGGACAGTCGGTGTCGGTGATCGGGGGCATCGTGGTGGGCACCGCGGCGGTGGAGGCGAAACTGATATCTCCGGCGGCGTTGATCGTGGTGAGCATCGCCGGGGTGTGCGGGTTCGTGCAGCCGGACCGGTCGTTGGCGGAGGCGGTGCGGGTGTGGCGTTTCGCACTTGCGGTCTTGGGTGCGGTGGGAGCCCTGTTTGGGGTCAGCGTGGGCGCGGTGGCGCTGCTGATCCATTTGTCTGGGCTGGAAAGTCTGGGTGTGGCGTATCTGGCTCCGTTCTCCGAGGGGCCTGCGCCGTCGATCCTGCGGGGGAGATTGAAATATGAGAAAAGGCGGGGAGTGGGATGAAGCGATGGGTCTGGTTCGTGGCGGCGGTGGTGGCGGTGGCTGCGCTGGAAGGGGCTTCGTCAGACTCTGATGTGGCAGATCTGGATCCGGTGCAGGTGGTGTATATGGATGTAGAGGGCCGACAAGTCCTGGTGGAGACGGATCAGGGGGCGCGGGGGACCGGAGAGACGCTGGAGTCAGCACTGGAGGATATGGAAAGGACTTGGGCTTCGGAGGTGTTTTTGGAAACGGCGGAGTTCCTGGTGGTGTCGGAGGAAGCCCAGGGACGTGTTGGGGAGCTGTGGAAGGTGTTGCGGCCTTCTTGTGAGGTGTGCGTGGGTGTTGGCGAGCTAGAGTTGGAACGAGTGGCGGAGCATTTACACAGGCATAAACCCGGTGTTACGCTGATGGAGTACCAAGCGGGTGAGCGACAGCTGCCACGATTGGTGGCACAGGAGGGGAGGATGGAGCTTGTTCCGTGAGAAGATACCGGGGAAGCAGCTGGGCGGGTGGATATTCGCGGCACTGGTGCCGGTGGTGATCCAGCTGGGGGCGGGAGGCTCCTGGGTGGAGACTGGTGTGGCTGCGTTGGCTTGCGGCGGGGCGGTATGGCTGGTATGGCGGTTCGGTGCGCAGCGGATACGTTGGCTGTGTTTACCGCGTTTGGTTTTGACGGTGGTGATGGTCGGCGTACTGGTGTCAAACTCAGCGTTCAGTTGGCCGGGGGATAATTATCCCGCAGTGCCGTTGATATTGCTGGCGCTGGCTGGATGGTCGGCATGGAAGGGGCCGTCTGCGGCGGCACGAGTGGGGTGCGTGCTGTTTTGGTTCGTGCTACTGATGTATCTGGTGGTGTTCGGGGCCGGTTTGGGTTCGGTAAAAGTTGGATGGCTGCGGCCGTGGTGGCGGGGCGTGGATCTTGAAGTGGTGCTGCTGTTGCTGGTCCCGGCATTGGCCATGGTCTTGCTTCGATCGGAGGAGCGCTGGAGTGGGAGAGTGGCACTGCCGGGAGCGTTCCTGGTAGCGGCTTCGGTCTTGGTCAGTGGTGTGATGTCTCCTGCGTTGGCGGAGGAGGGCTTCTATGAGATGAGCAAAGGGTTGGAGCTGCTGGGCGTGGTCAGCCGGTTCGAGGCGGTGATCTCGGCGGGGATGACGCTGGGGTGGTTTTCGCTTCTGAGCCTTCTTTTGAGCGTATGTGGCCGCCTGGCAGAGGAACTTCGAAAGGGGTGGGGCAGATGGGGCGTCGTTGCCGGAGCGACAGGGGGCGCGGTGTGGATGCTGTGCGATCTGTCTATATCCATGGGCGTGATGGCGGTTTTGGTGACTATATTTTGGGTCTTGTTGCCCCTTTTGGAACAAGGGGTAGGGCGAGAAAAAAAGTCGTAAAAAAGTGAAAATAGTGCTTGACATTTTGGGAGCCATCTGATAATATATGCAAGCGCTCCGGTGAGGGGCCAAACGCATAAGAGCCGCAAGAAAAAATTGAAGAGGATCGAAAAAAGTTCTTGACAATCGCTTCTTGATGTGCTAGAATATGCAAGCTGTCCGATGAAGGTTGCAAGCCTGGAGGTCAGCGGCTGTACCTTGTAAACTGAATAACGCAAAGACGAAATGAACACCTTGGACAATCAATGGATTGTTTGAGTTTTCGTGACGAAAACGAATTATAACAGCCAACGAAATTCTTGAGTAATATTT
>JAFTKE010000233.1 GCA_017456045.1 Oscillospiraceae bacterium | reverse complement strand
CGTTGTACCAACTTTACTTTTTCTCCTGGATTAAGTTTTCCTTTTCTGGACATAAAGACACTCCCTCCATGAAAGACAGTTTTTCTTTTTCACTGTCTCTCATAGAGGGAGCATATCAACCGGGCACGGCCTTCCTTATTATATACTTACTTCAGTTTGCTGATGCCGATTTCCATACGGCGCAGGACTTCGTCCTTGCCGAGGATATAGCACAGCTCCACGGCGCCGCCGGGGGTGACGGTCTTGCCGGCGATGGAAATGCGCAGAGGCCACATGAGGGTGGCGTTCTTCACGCCCAGAGTCTCGGCCAGACCGATGAGAGCGTCATGGATGGTCTCCTGCTCCCAGTTGGGCAGGGAGGACAGCACGGGCAGAGTCTTCTCCAGCATGTCCAGGGAGACCTGGTCGTTGGTCTTGGACTTCTTGTTGGTGAACAGTTCCACATCGTATTCGGGCAGGGTGTCGAAGAAATCCACCTTCTCGGGGATGTCGGTGAGTTTCTCACAGCGGGCCTGGAGCAGACCGGCGATGGCGGCGGCGCTGTAGGCCTCGTTGGTGACGGCCTGACGGATGTAGGGCTCGGCCACCTTGGCAAACTCCTCGGGAGCCAGCTCACGCAGGTAAGTGGCGTTGAAGTAGTTCATCTTGTTCATGTCGAAGGCGGAGGGGGACTTGGAGATGTGCTCAATGTCGAAAGCGGCAATGAGCTCGTCCATGGAGAAGAACTCCTTCTCGGCGATGTCGCCGTGGGGCGCCCAGCCCAGCAGAGCCACGTAGTTCACGATGGCGTCGGACAGGTAGCCCTGATTAACCAGATCCTCGTAGGAGGGATCGCCGTGACGCTTGGACATCTTGCGGACGTTGCCGCTGACGGGATCGGTGATCATGACGGAGGAGCAGTGGACGTAGGTGGGGATCTCCCAACCAAAGGCCTGGTACAGCAGGTTGTACTTGGGGGCGGAGGAGAGATACTCAGCGCCGCGCACCACGTGGGAAATGCCCATCAGATGGTCGTCAATGACGTTGGCGAAGTTGTAGGTGGGCAGACCGTCCCGCTTGATCAGCACCTGATCGTCCAGATCGCTGTTGTCCACGGTGATGTCACCGTACACAGCATCGGAGAAGGTGGTCTGACCTTCGGGGATACGCTGACGGATGACGTAGGGCAGGCCGGCGGCCAGCTTGGCCTCCACTTCCTCCTTGGAGAGGTTGCGGCAGGGATCGGCCTCACGGTTGAACTCGCCGGAATCTTCCTCGGACTCGGTCTTCTCACAGAAGCAGTAGTAAGCAGCGCCCTTTTCCACCAGCAGCTCGGCATATTTGCCGTAGAAGGGACGGCGCTCGGTCTGGATATAGGGGCCAACGGGGCCTCCCACATCGGGACCCTCGTCCCAGTTCAGGTGACACTTGCGCATGGTGTTGTAGATGATGTCCACGGCATCTTCCACCAGACGGCCCTGATCGGTGTCCTCAATGCGCAGCAGGAACTTGCCGCCGTAGTGGCGGGCGATGAGATAGGTGTACAGGGCGGTACGCAGATTGCCCACGTGCATATAGCCGGTGGGGGAGGGGGCAAAGCGGGTGCGAACCTCACCCTTGGGGATGCGGGCCTCCATCTCGGCAAACCAGTTCATATCCAAAGCCATATCAAAAACCTCCAAATGGTTAGTGGTTAAAAATCCATAATATTATAATGTGTATGGAGAGAATTTGCAAGAGCTATCAAAAAGAAAGAAGAAAGGGGATCTGAGCAGATTTGACGTGATGATAATTGAAATAGACAGACTTTTATGATAAACTATAAAATTAGTGAGTTTTACAAGGAGTGAATGAAGTGGAATATATCTTTCGTACATCCGAGTATGACGTGGAGCAGCTTGTTCCGGAGGTCAGCGTAGTTCTGGAAAAGCGGGTGGAGCTGGCATCCCGTCAAAGACTTCCCGGTATGTGGAAAGCAACAGACAGCGTGGCACAGAAAAGCGGCACACCGAGACCGATGACCCGCGGTCGGCTGCTTTACCGCCGGATTGTTGGTGCGGCACTGGTCGTGTTGGGCTTGTTCATGCTGATCGCAGGACTGAAAGAGCCAACGGAACTTCTTCTGCCGCTGATTGCCGGTATCTGCGGGATCGCGGTTGGCGTTCACTCTTTGTGGAGTACACGGAAAAAAGAGGAAAAAGAAGTAACCGAGACACCAGAAGTAACTGAGAAACCTGTAAAAGCAGCAGAGAAGAAAGCTTCAAAGAAATATGAGACTACCGCAAGGACGTTCCTCACCAACCTGGCAAACGTCGGGACCACCGAGGTTCGCTTTTCGGAGGAGGGAATGCACCTTGGGGAGCAGACTGTGATCCCCTATGCGGAAATGGAGTACTTTTTTGAAACTCCGTTGGGCTATCTGATTGCCTGGGGCAGACAGGCCACCTTCCTTCAGAAAAAGGATCTGCAGCATGATGACGAGGCGGAATTCCGGGGCTTTGTTGCGTGCAGAGTGTCCGTCCTCTGAAGCGCCCGTCAATATGGGAAAATACTCAAAAAATAATAGAAAAAATCAGCAAAAATGACTTGACGCAGAAATAGCTCTCTGCTATAATACCAAATTGCGCTGATATGCAAAAAAGCGTGGTACTATGCCCAAAAGGAGGTCTGTACGATGCTGACCCAACTGGAAAACGCCGGCAAGGTCGTAGGCGTCAAGCAGACCCGCAGGGCGCTGAACGACGGTCGCGCCAAGACCGTATTTCTCGCTCAGGACGCTGATCCCGCTCTCACCGAGCCTCTGGCCGAGCTGGCCGGGAGCAAGGATGTGCCTGTCATCTGGACCGAGCACATGAAAGAGCTGGGCAAAGCCTGCGGCATTGCCGTAGGATCTGCTGTTGCAGCAATCGTCTGATGAATTATTTTGGTTTTGACGAATAATCTTCGGAGAGTTCGTTAAAATATATATTCATTGAAAGGAGGAAAATCATGCCTACTTTTAACCAACTGGTGCGCAAGGGTCGTGAGAAGGTGACCTACAAGTCCAACTCTCCCGCCATGCAGCATGGTCTGAACACCCTGAAGAATAAGGAGACCGATCTGCCCTCCCCTCAGAAGCGCGGCGTCTGCACTGCTGTTCGTACTTCCACCCCCAAGAAGCCGAACTCCGCTCTGCGTAAGATCGCTCGTGTGCGTCTGACCAACGGCTACGAGGTCACCGCTTACATTCCCGGTGTCGGCCACAACCTGCAGGAGCACTCCGTGGTCATGATCCGCGGCGGTCGTGTTAAGGACCTTCCCGGTGTTCGTTACCACATCATCCGTGGCACTCTGGATACCCAGGGCGTCAACGGCCGTATGCAGTCTCGCTCCAAGTACGGTGCCAAGCGTCCCAAGGCTGGTAAGGGTGCTCCCGCCAAGAAGAAGTAATCTTCTGAAAAGCACCACAACAACAAAGGTCGCTTGACCGAACTGAAATTGCATTGTGCGCTTTCGCGCAAGGCAAACCCGCCTTGCCGAGCGTTTATACCATATATATTTATGGGTAGACCTCGGACAGGCATTACACATCATGCAGGTGCATGATGAGTACCTATGATTTCTATTATATTAAGAAGGAGGGAAGCAAAGTGCCCAGAAGAGGAAACGTACCCAAGCGGGAGGTTCTGCCCGATCCGCTGTATAATTCCATCTTAGTCACTAAGCTCGTCAACAGCATCATGCTCGACGGCAAGAAGGGCGTCGCCCAGAAGGTCGTGTACGGTGCTTTCGACATTATCAAGGAGAAGACCGGCCAGGAGCCCCTGGACGTCTTCACCGCTGCCATGGAGAACATTATGCCTTCTCTGGAGACCAAGTCCCGTCGTGTCGGCGGTTCCAACTATCAGGTCCCCATGGAAGTTCGTCCCGAGCGTCGCCAGACCCTGGGTCTGCGCTGGCTGACCACTTACTCCCGCAACCGCGGCGAGAAGACCATGAAGGAGCGTCTGGCCGGCGAGCTGATGGACGCCGCCAACAACACCGGTTCTGCTGTTAAGAAGCGCGAGGACACCCACAGAATGGCCGAGGCCAACAAGGCTTTCGCCCATTTCCGCTGGTAATCGAGGAGCATATCTATGGCTAGAAAAGTTACTCTGGAAAATACCAGAAACATCGGCATCATGGCTCACATCGATGCCGGTAAGACCACCACTACCGAGCGTATCCTGTACTACACCGGCGTAAACTACAAGCTGGGTGAGACCCATGATGGCACCGCCACCATGGACTGGATGGCTCAGGAGCAGGAGCGCGGTATTACCATTACTTCCGCTGCCACCACCTGCTACTGGCAGGGTACCAAGAAGCAGTTCCCCCAGACCCGTCTGAACATCATTGACACCCCGGGTCACGTGGACTTCACCGTTGAGGTCGAGCGCTCTCTGCGCGTTCTGGACGGCTCTGTGACCGTCATGTGCGCCAAGGGCGGCGTTGAGCCCCAGTCCGAGACTGTGTGGCGCCAGGCCGACAACTACAAGGTCCCCCGTATGATCTACGTCAACAAGATGGACATCATGGGCGCCGACTTCTTCAATGTTCTGCGCATGATCCACGATCGTCTGCGCTGCAACGCTGTGCCTATTCAGCTGCCCATCGGCGCTGAGTCCGACTTCCGCGGCATCATCGACCTGGTCGAGATGAAGGCTGACATCTACTACGATGAGAAGGGTCAGGATATGCGCGAGGAGGAGATCCCCGCCGACATGATGGATCTGGCTCAGGAGTATCGCACCAAACTGATCGACTGCTGCGCCGACTTCGACGACGAGATCATGGAGCTGGCTCTGATGGAGGAGGAGATCCCCACCGATCTCATCCGCAAGGTCATTCGTAAGGCCACCATCGACAACATGATGGTTCCCGTTGTCTGCGGTACTTCCTACCGCAACAAGGGTGTCCAGAAGCTGCTGGACGCCATCGTGGACTATATGCCCTCTCCCGTGGACATCCCCGCCATTGATGGTATCAACCCCGACACTGAGGAAGAGGATTGCCGTCACGCCGACGACAACGCCCCCTTCTCCGGTCTGGCTTTCAAGATTGCCACCGATCCCTTCGTTGGCCGTCTGTCTTTCGTGCGTGTGTACTCCGGCATTCTGAACACCGGTACCACCGTGCTGAACTCTACCAAGAAGCAGAAGGAGCGCATCGGCCGTATTCTGCAGATGCACGCCAATCACCGTGAGGACATCGAGTGCTGCTATGCCGGCGACATCTGCGCCGTCATCGGTCTGAAGAACTCCACCACCGGTGATACCCTCTGTGACGAAAAGGCTCCCATCATTCTGGAGTCCATGGAGTTCCCCGAGCCCGTTATCCGCGTTGCCATCGAGCCCAAGACCAAGGCTGGTCAGGAGAAGATGGGTATCGCTCTGATGAAGCTGGCTGAGGAGGACCCCACCTTTAAGACCTACACCGACGAGGAAACCGGCCAGACCATCATTGCTGGCATGGGCGAGCTCCATCTGGAGATCATCGTCGACCGTCTGCTCCGCGAGTACAAGGTGGAGGCCAATGTTGGCGCTCCCCAGGTCGCCTACAAGGAGACCATCAAGAAGTCCGTTGAGCAGGACACCAAGTATGCCCGTCAGTCCGGCGGTAAGGGCCAGTACGGCCACTGCCGCATCACCGTTGAGCCCAACGAGCCCGGCAAGGGTTATGAGTTCCTCAACGAGATCACCGGCGGCGTCATTCCCAAGGAGTATATCCCTGCTATCGATGCTGGTATCCAGGGTGCCATGCAGGCCGGTGTTCTGGCCGGCTATCCCGTGGTCGACGTGAAGGTCCACCTGACCTTCGGTTCCTACCACGAGGTCGACTCCTCCGAAATGGCGTTTAAGATCGCCGGCTCCATGGCCTTCAAGGAAGCCTGCCGCAAGGCCGGTGCCTGCCTGCTGGAGCCCATGATGAAGGTGTCCGTTATCGTCCCCGACGATTATCTGGGCAACGTCATCGGCGACCTGAACAGCCGTCGTGGTCAGATCCAGGGTCAGGAGAGCCGTCCCGGCGCCACCCAGATCGACGCTCTGGTGCCTCTGGCCAACATGTTCGGTTATGCAACCGACCTGCGTTCCAGCACCCAGGGCCGTGGCCAGTACTCCATGGAGCCCCACAGCTATGTGGAGATCCCCAAGAGCATCGCTGACAAGATTATTGATCAGCGCGGCCGCAACAACGACTAATTTATATTGCTTGCGCGGGAAATTTGTTGTTGCAATTTTCCCGGCAATGCAGTAAAATGAACCCATACTATGGGTTTTAGCGTCTACCAAAATTTTATTTTAAGACAATAGGAGGAAACTCAAAATGGCTAAAGCAAAATTTGAGCGTACCAAGCCCCATGTCAACATCGGCACCATCGGCCACGTTGACCACGGCAAGACCACTCTGACCGCTGCTATCACCCAGTACCTTGCTATGCAGGGCAAGGCTGAGATGCAGGACTACTCCGCCATCGACAAGGCTCCCGAGGAGCGCGAGCGCGGCATCACCATCAACACTGCTCACGTTGAGTACGAGACCGAGGCTCGTCACTATGCTCACGTT
>JAFTKE010000232.1 GCA_017456045.1 Oscillospiraceae bacterium | reverse complement strand
TATTTCGGCATTTCCCTTTTTGTCGGGCAGACGAGTGCATCTCCATGTAGGGAAAGGGCATGCCCTTTCCGGTGTGCTTGCCACGGCAAGCACACTAAAAACGCATCATTTCCCGCAAATCCTATACGATTTGCGGCGGAAAGGGCGGTGCGTCGCGCAGCGAATCGGAATTACCGATCGCCGGTGGCGATCCATCCTCTTCTGACCATGCCCTTTCCCTACATAGCGTTGTGGTGTACGGCCCGCCAAACAGGAGTTTGACCAGATCCCACAGACGGCCAAAACCCCCGCCGGAGCCAAAGCTCCGGCGGGGGTAGTCATCAAACAGGGATCGATTTACTTCTTGACCTTACGGGCAGCCAGCTCGTCGTTCATCTTCGCCAGGGTCTTCTTATCCAGGTTGTAGATCAGAGCCAGGCCAACGAACTGCATGACAGCTGCCACCAGGAACAGCGCCGCCACCAGGACACGCAGGTTCACAGCCACATCCCAGGACAGCAGAGTCACATCGATGATCTCAGCGCCGGTATCGGGATCGATGGCGTTGTTGATGTAGCCCAGAGCGTTCATGATGACCAGAGCGACAGCGGGGCCGACGCCCTGAGCCAGCTTACGGAAGAAGGAGTGCAGGGAGTAGACGACGCCCTCTTCACGCTTGCCTGTCTTCCACTCGTTGTAATCGATGGCATCGCCCATCATAGCCCAGGAAACGGTGGAGTAGATGCCCAGGCCCAGGCTGTACACCAGCTGGCACAGGACATAGATGATCAGATCCAGACCGGTGTTGTTGGGAGTGATGATGAACAGGCCCAGGCCGCCGATGATGGAGCAGATCGCGCCCACGACGGACAGTTCCTTCTTACCATACTTGACCACCATCTTACGGGCCAGAGGAGTGAAGACAAGGATGGGGATCATGGAGAACAGCTGAACGATACCGGAGATCTGCGCGTTCTTGAAATAGATCTGGAACACGACGGACACGGCAGTGGCAGCGCCCTGCATACCGATGAACATACCCATGGCAGCCACAGTAGCGCCCACAGCGGGACGGTTCATGATGAAGTTCTTCAGGGCTTCGATCACGTTGAACTTGGGCTGCTCCTCATTGAGGGCCACGTCGGTGTCCACACGGATCTCGGTGTTGCGGATCATGAACTGGAAGCAGAAGAAGCCCAGGATGCCCATGATCAGGGCAGCCAGGAACACCTTGAAGCCGTTCAGAGAGCCGTCAGCATTGTACATGATGAAGGGCAGGATCACCATGGGCAGCATATTGCCCACCATGGAGCCGATGGAACGCCATGCAGACAGAGAAGCACGGTCAGCAGGCTCCTTAGAGATCAAGCTCAGCAGAGAGCCATAGGGGACGTTGGCAACGGTGTAGAATGCGTCCCAGATCACATAACCGGCGATGAAGATGATGAACTTCGCCCAAGTGGGGGCCTGGGGAACAGGGATGAAGCAGCAAGCACCGCCCACGATCAGGCCGATGGAGCCAGCCCAGATATAGGTAAGGAACTTGTTCCTCTTGTACTTATGCTTGTCCGCATCGATGATGCCGCCGATCAGGGGATCGTTGATCGCGTCCCACACCTGGACGATCACCAGCAGCAGAGAGTACCAAAGGCCCATACCCATGACCTGGGTCCAGAAAAGCGCCATGGTCCCCTTCAGAGCAAAGCTCATGTTGCAGCCCAGATCACCAGCCGCGTAAGCGACGGAATCCCGGATACCAAACTTACGGTGACCGCTGGCATCCAGTTGGACAGGTTTCTTAGCCATTATTGTTCCTCCTTATTATAGCAGATCGCACAAAACGAATGTCGTTCAGCACATTACTATTATAAATGATGAACAAAATGTTGCAAGGGGACAAAAGGCCCCTTTTGAGTCACCCTCACCCAATCTTTCCGTAGATATTTTATACATTTTCAACAAGATCCTTGATTTATTTCCCATTCGTGCTATACTAATTGTAAAAGAGAGGGAAGGTGTCATCATGTATAAGCTTTGCAAAACGGAACGATCCGCCATGCGGCAGCGGGAGATGGAAGCCGGCCTGCTGGCGATGATGGGCACCCAGCGCTACGAGGAGATCTCCGTCAGCGACCTGTGCGACTATCTGGTCATCCCTCGCAAGGCATTCTACCGCTATTTCACCAGCAAGGACGGCGCGCTCCACGCCCTGATCGACCATACGCTGATGGAGTATGAATCCTTCCCCATCCTCTCCGGCCCCCGGACGATCGAGAAGGACCTGGAGCGGTTCTTCCAGTTCTGGCTCCACCATCGGCCCTTCCTGGACGTGCTGCAGCGCAACGGCATGAGCGCGATCCTGATCACCCGCTGCATCGAGACCTCCGTAGGCGGTACGATCCCCAAGCGGTTCCTGATGCAGGAGGACCCGGAGACCCGCCGGGCCATCGCCCAGTTCTCGATCTGCGGCCTGATGACCATGGTCTTGGATTGGCACCACACCGGCTACCCCACCTCCGCCGCTCATATGGGCCGGATGGCTGTCCGTCTGCTGAACCAGCCCCTCTTCCCCAGCGCGTCAGATCTGACCTGACGCCCGACTGTCACATCTGTGACATTTTGGGTCTTGCGCTATTTTTGCAGCCCGATTATAATGAGAATATGGGATATCCCCTATCTATACGATCAATGATCATCATAAAGGAGCGTCGAAAGCAATGGCCGAATTCGTAAGACTGGACCCCCAAAAGCTGACCGCCCTGCGCCAGATCGATGAGCGACTGGTATCGTACAACGTGGAGATGACCGAGGTCACCGGTGGCACCTTCTGGAAAGCCTACACCGATGCCCAGGTGGACGGCACGGAGGAATTCCCTCCCATCACCAACTGGCAGGACATGGGCAACCTCCAGCAGTGGTATGACCCCATCGACACCAAAAATCCCCGCCTGATCGCCCTGGCTCGCCAGCTGGGCACCGCCTGGGTCCGCGTCTCTGGCACCTGGGCCAATAAGACCTACTACGATTTCGACGGACATTGCAACGGCAAGGTCCCCGAGGGCTTCCAGAACCTGCTGACCAAGGATCAGTGGCTGAGCCTCCTGGACTTCGTCAAGGCCGTGGACGGCAAGCTGCTGGTGTCCATCGCCAACTGCCCCGGCATCCACAGCGCCGACGAGCCCATGCCCTTCGACCAGGCAGACCTGCTGTTCCGCACCTCTAAGGAATACGGCGTGCCGATCAGCGCTGCCGAATTCACCAACGAGCCCAACCTGATCGCCCTCAGCGGCCTGCCCAAGGGCTACACTGCCGCCGATCACGCCCGGGATCATGACCTGTTCGGTGCCTGGCTGAAGGAGAACTACCCCGAGTGCCTGTTCGTGGGCCCCTGCACCGTGGGCGACATCGATATGTTCGGCACCATGGAGGGCGCCGGTGGCGGCATGGCGGCAGGCTATGACATCGTCACCACCGAGGCCCTGCTGGGAGACTACAAGTCCAAGATGGACGTGTTCAGCTACCACTACTATAACGGTGTCTCCGAGCGTGGCCAGGCCATGGGCGGCCACTGGCCCTATGAGGCGGCTTTGACCGACAAGTACCTGAGCGTGGCCGCCAGCTGCGCCCAGCAGTACACCGCCCGCCGTGATAAGTACGTCCCCGGCGGTCAGATGTGGGTCACCGAGTCCGGCGATGCCGGCTGTGGCGGCAACACCTGGGCCTCCACCTATGTAGACGTGCCCCGTACCCTCAACGAGCTGGGCCAGTTCTGCACCATCACCGACGGTGTGATCTTCCACAACACCCTGGCTTCTTCTGACTATGGCTACCTGAAGCACGGCACCTTCGAGCCCCGCCCCAACTACTTCGCGGTGCTGCTGTGGAACCGACTCATGGGCAAGACCTGCTACGATGCCCACGAGCCCATCCGGGAGGGCGCCCACATCTACTGCCACTCCCGCAAGGACGGCAAGGATGGCTACGTCTACCTGATCATCAACAATTCCAGGGACACCACCCTGGTGGACCTGCCTACAGAAGGCACCCGCTACACCCTCACCGGCAACGGCAAGATCCGCAGCCGCACCATGCTGCTCAACGGTCGTGAGCTGAAGCTGGGAGCCAACGACCAGCTGCCGGACCTGTCCGGTGCCTATCAGGAGGCCGGCACCCTCAAGCTGCCCCCCTACAGCTGCACCTTCCTGGTGATCTGATCATACACCCCAAAGGCTGCCGCTTCCGCGGCAGCCTTTTGCACGCCATAGAACAGGACGCCCCACGCCAGTATGTCGAAATCGCGTCAAACCCCTGTTTGACGGGCAGAAAGCCCACGCTCTGTAGGGGAGGGTCTTGACCCTCCCTAAAAACCTAACGTCCACAAAGATGTTGGATGATCATCTCAAACTTGGGATATCTCATGGAACGGACCACTCAAAAAATCGCAGGCCTGAGGGAGGGTCAAGACCCTCCCCTACGATAGCGGTCCTATCAACTGCCCGATAAACAGGGATCTGCATCTCATCGACCGACGTATCCACCCCTCCCCCACGCAACTTACCCCCTCCAAACCGCAGCTTGCCGGAAACGCATTGATTTCCGGCAAGCATTTTCTTATAATGAGACCATCGAAAGAGGAGGTGGCATCCATGGATATCATCCAGGTCCAGGACCTGACCAAGACCTACGGCGATCTGGTCGCCGTGGATCACATCAGCTTCCAGGTGGAAAAAGGCACCATGCTGGGCTTCCTGGGGGTCAACGGCGCGGGGAAATCCACTGCGATCAATATGCTCTCCACCCTGCTGCGTCCCGACGCCGGCACCGCCCGGATCTGCGGATCGGAGCTGGGCAAGGAGGATCACCAGATCCGCAGTCAGATCGGCATCGTCTACCAGCAGAACGTCCTGGACGACCTGCTGAGCGTGAAGGAGAACCTGCTATGCCGCGGCATCCTCCACGGCGCAACGAAAGCCGGAGCCCAGGCCCGGCTGGTCCGGCTGAGCCAGATCTTGAAGCTGGAGGACCTTCTGAAAAAGCGCTACAAGCTCCTGTCCGGCGGCCAGAAGCGCCGCTGCGAGATCGCCGCCGCTCTGATGCACACCCCTAAAGTACTGTTCCTGGACGAGCCCACCACCGGTCTGGACCCTGCCACCCGCAAGGACGTGTGGAGCATCATCGATGGCCTGCGCCAGGAGGAGGACATGACCGTGTTCCTCACCACCCACTACATGGAAGAAGCCGCCCAGGCCGACAAGATCATCATATTGGACAAGGGCAAGATCATCACCTCCGGCACCCCCTTCGACCTGAAGGAGCGCTACGCCAAGGACAAGCTCCGACTCTACTGTGACGCCCCCCTGGACCTCCCCGGCACTCCCACGCCCTACGGCATGGAGCTGTCCCTGGATGGCACCATGGAGGCGCTGGAGATCCTGGAGACTGTGAAGCACCGGATCTCGGGCTTCGAGGTGATCCAGGGGAGCATGGATGACGTGTTCCTGAACGCCGTCGGCAAAGCATTGGAGGACTGAAAATGAGCCAGTTATCGATCATCACGTCCCGGAACCTGAAGCAGTACCTGCGGGACAAGGGCGCGATCTTCTTTTCCCTGCTGTCCATGTTCATCGTGATACTGCTGATGTTCTTCTTCCTGGGAGACTCCAACACGGACAGCATCACGAGCCTTCTGGCCCAGTTCCCCGGTCGGGACCCAGCGCGGGACAAGGAGAACGCTTCCCTCCTGGTGCTGGCCTGGACCTGCGCCGGCATCGTCAGCATCAACGCCGTCACCGTGACCCAAGCCAGCCTGTCCTACATGATCCGTGACCGGGAGACCGGCAAGCTCAGCTCGATCTACACCGCTCCGGTCAGCCGCCTGACCATCGCCGCGGGCTATGTCCTGGCAGCCTGGATCGCCTCGGTGATCGTCTGCACCGCCACCCTGCTGATCACGGAGGTCTACTGTGTCAGCCAGGGCATGGCCCCCTTCTCCGTGTTTTCCCATCTGAAGCTGCTGGCCATGATCTGCGCCAACTCCTTCACCTACGCCGCCCTCATGTACCTGGTGGCGGCGTTGGTGAAGAGCGAGGGAGTCTGGGGCGGCCTGGGCACGATCATCGGCACCCTGGTAGGCTTTTTGGGCGGCATCTATTTCCCGATCGGTGCCCTGTCGGAGCCGATCGCGGCGATCATGAAGTGTACCCCCGTGATCTACGGCACCGCTCTGTTCCGCGGCGAGATGACCCGCGCCATCACCGCCCAGACCTTCGAAGGCATCCCCGCCCCGGTGGTGGCCCAGTTCCAACAGGTCATGGGCGTGGAGCTGACCATAGGGGACCTGACCCTGACGGCAGCCCACGAGATCGGCATCCTGCTGATCTGCGGCATGGTCTTCCTGGCGGCAGGTGCCGCAGTGGTCCGCTTCAGTAAGAAGACGGACCGGTAAGGAGCATACTATGAAGATAACCATCCTACCCCCGACACCGGGCCAGGAGGACGAGATCATCATCCGCTGCGCCCAGCTGGACGACAGCCTGATGGACCTAATCCGCGCCCTGAAAGCAGAAAAAACGAAGCTCACCGCCTATTCCGACGCTGGGATCACCATGCTCTCCCCCAAGGAGATCTACTATTTCGAATCCGTGGACGACAAGGTCTTCGCCTACTGTGAGAAGCAGGTGTACCAGATCCGCAAAAAGCTCTACGAACTGGAAGCCGACTTCGCCGGGACGGACTTTTTGCGGATCTCCAAGTCCACCATCGTGGATCTTTCCAAGGTCGCCCACCTATCCTCCGCCTTCAACGGACGGCTGGAGGCGAAGCTGAGAAACGGCGAGAAGCTGATCATCTCCCGACAGTATGTCGGCGCCCTGCGGAAGAAGCTGGGCATTTAAGGAGGGCTACCATGACGAAATTCCGTGATCTCATCCAGTGGTTCGTGACCATCACCACCGGCATCGTGTTCCTGTGCGCCCTGACCACCACCCTTTCCGGTGAGGAGACGATCCCCACCGCCATGCTCTGGCAAGCCATGCTGGCCGGCGGCCTGTGTTCTCTGGCCACTGTGTTGCTGTTCCCCTCAGAGCCTAAAAGCCGTCGGCACGTGGTGGTGGGGATCTCCCTCCACTTCCTGAGTCTGTGCGCGATCATGCTCTACTGCGGGACCCGCTTCGGCTGGATCGACTGGACGCTGTCCGGCGCGGCCTATATGATCGGCTGCGTGGTCCTGGTGTACGCCTTCACCACCGGAGTATCCTACCTGATCGAAAGCGCGCAGGCGAGACTGATGGATCGCCTGTTGAAGGAGAAATACCCGGGCTCGTGACCGCATCATCGGTCGCCGGGATCTTCCCGCAGGCCCAGCGCCGCCGTGACCAGGATCCCCAAATTGTCCCGATAGATCTGGGGGAACTGCTCCAATGGCAGCGGGTTCACCCCCTGCCCCACCTCGATGGTGTACCCCGGCCGCCGGAACCGCTGTATGAACCAATCCTTGTACCCAGCGAACCCGGACTCATAGGGCACCTCCGCCAGGGTATATCCACTGACCCTGGCGAATTCCTCCCCCAGCGCCCTGGCCCCCGGGACCTCCTCTTCCCCGAACTGCCAGTAGATCTCCTGCCCCTGAGCGTGGTACGCCAACACCAGCAGGGGATCTACGAACTCCGTATACCCTGCCAGCGCCCGACTCTCCAGCTGATCCAGCGGGGAGCGCCCCACGAAATCTCTGGGACCGGGACGGGTGAAGCCCTGGGAGAACTTGATCTCCCTGGCCTGGAGCCACCCGGCGGGATATTGCAGGTTCAGATCCACACCCAGCAGATTGGCCTTCCACCCATCAGGGAAGGGGATCTGGGGGTAGCGGTCGGCAAGCCGCCGGGCCGCTTCATACTCCACCTGCCCCGGCCCGATCGCCCCTGTGACCAGATCCACCCCATCGGGATCCACCATAGGCACCATGTATATGGTGGCGGCATCCAGGATGTTCTGGGCCTGGACGCCCCACAGCGTCCCCCCATCAGCGGCCGCCTGGGCCAGTTCCTCAGCGAACCGCAGCAGCACCAACGCCGTGATCCACTCGTTGGCATGGTGGGCCGCCGTGTATAGCACCTTCCGTTCCCCCTGCCCGATCACCAGCGTCCGCACCGGCCGCCCAAAGGCAGTCTGGGTCAGAAGCTCCGTCCGCAAGCCGGGATACGTCTGTACCAGTTCTAAGATCATCCGTTCACAGCTCTCCGCCGTGATCGGCACATCCGTCCTGACGATCTGCATATGATCACCTCCCCATATCCTATGCCGCTCCCTCCCAAAAGGTCCCATCCAAATGCGGCACACGCCTCGCCCCCCTCATTCATGAGGGGGGTGCCCCACAAGCGAAGCGCCGTGGGGCGGGGGGAGTCCGAATATTTCGGCATTTCCTGTTTGTCTGGAAGTGTATCGAAACCCCATCGCAGGGGCGGGTCACTGATCCGCCCGCACCCCCCCGACACGCTCCCTCATAAAATCGAAATGGCTGTTGCAAGACCAAGGTCTCGCAACAGCCATTTTTCATGATCAGATATCATTTACATTGGATCGACAGTGTCCGGCTCTGATCGCCCACACTGACCACGCACTGGTAGGTCCCGGCAGTGTCCATGCTGATGTAGACCAGCCAGACCTTCACCTCGCTGCCATCGGCAGCGAAGCTGGTGCCGGAAGCGATCCGGTCCGGCGTCACAGCCTGACCATCCAGCGCCACCGTCACAGCGGCCACGTCCGGGGAAGTCTCCACCCGGATCACCGCCTGCCGTCCCAGGGACACGAACTGAGAAGTCAGCGCAGCATCCAGCAGCGTACCGTCGCCATCGGTCTTGGTCAACTGCGCCTTGGCCTGCTCCAGCTTGGCTGTGACGGCATCGATCTGCTCCTGATAGGTCTTGTCCACCAGATCGTCCTTCACGCTGTCCCGGAAGCTCTGGGCCTCCTGCAGCGCCGCGGAATACACGTTCCAGCTATCCGCAGTGTATCCTGTCCCATCCGAAGGCGCGTCCGACAAGGACTCCAGCAGCCCATTGAGGCTGGGGACATTGTCATACCATACCACCACAGTGGTATCCCCCTGGATGGTGCCGGTGATCACGCCGATATCCGCGCCGAAGTCCACGAACTGGATGTCCCCATCCACGATGTGGGAGTAGCGATAGTTGGTATATCCACCCACGCTGACCCGGTAGAGAGCAGTCAAAGAGACGTTCTCAAAGACATCCGTCCGCAAAACGCGCTCCGTCTGGCCCACCATGGTCTTATGGATCACCGTCAGCTGCACGCCCCGAGCCACCAGCGCTTTCGCGGCCTCCGTCAAAGCCTGGGCCTTCTCCCCAGCCAGAGACTGGTCCGCCGTGGTGGGGGACGCCTTGATGGCCTGGAAATAGGCCACCGCATCGGTCATCACCGGCTCATAGACGCTCCAGCTGGCGTTGGTGAACATATCCTGCTCCTTGGGAGCGGCAGCCACCGCCGCCGCCAACGCCTGGAGATCCTGGCTGCAGCCGTACCACAGCGTGATCACCTGATCGCCCTCCAGGGTCCCGGTGAGCTGATCCATGGTATCCCCCGCCTCATCCACCGGCTTGGTAAAGCCGGTGTAGTCCGGGATGGGGATCTGATACGTGGTCTGGGGGGTGATCTCATGTTCCTCGCTGCCCAGCAGCCATTCCTCATCCCCCACCTGCACCTTGTGGTATACCGTCAGCCCCACCGGCTCCAGCTCCAGTGCGTCCAACGCCGCCTGGAGCTTCTGAGTCGCCGCGGCGATCTCATCGGCAGAAGCATCATAGTTGGCATTGACCACCCGTGCCTCTGCGTAAGCGGTCTCATAAGTGGCATAGCTCTCCACGGTATAGGGTGCCGGATCCAGCTTCTCGCCCAGCAGCGCCGCCAGCGCGGAATGATCCGCCCGATACACATGGACCGGATCCGTAGCCTTGGGGAGCGTCACACTGGCGCCGATCCCGGCGTATCCGGGGAAATCGGCGATGTAGTTATACATCAGCCCATAGAAGTCCTCGTAGCTCATAGCTTCGCTGGCATCGGCGTGCATCATCTTGGTGATGCTGGCGCGCATACGGGGACGGATCGCGTATTCGCCCTTGTCGTACTTCGCGCTTTCGCTCCAGTCGCCCATCCAGATACCGTACTCCGTATCATATCCGCCATGATCGCACCACACCATGTAGTAAGCACCGGCCACCTGATCGGAGGTCAGCCTCACCTGGGTGCTGTCGGTATGCTGAGAGAACAGGGTCGGATCCCATTCGTTCCAAATGTTCTCCGCAGTGGCGTAGGTGAAGGCCCAGCCGTCATTGGGGTTCGCCGGATCACGGGCATCATAGCTGGCGATCACATTACCGGCGCTATCCTTCTGATCATACTGACGCAGCACATAGTAGCTGTAGCTCTGGATGCCATTGTAGACCTTGCGCCCCTGGTCCGCGAACTCCTGGGCCGTGGCCATGCCGTAGTCGTTGGAGTCGGTGGACCAGTAGGTGATCTCGATGTCCGGATCCAGTGTCGCCGTGTGGGCCATGCCGTCCAGCTCCAGGAAATCGTTGAAGGCACGGACCTTGTAGCCCCTGGACTTCAGGCGGGAAGCCACGGTGTTCAGCCATCTGTAATAGGTATCATAGGCCGTTCCGTTGGCGATGCCGAGATCGTTCTGCGCGAAGGTGTCCCACCCTGTCACACAGTTATAGCTGCCGGAGGTGAACACCACCTCGTCCGCACCGATGTGGAAATGGTCGCTGTTGCCATACTGCTTGAAGAAATCCGCATAATCCTGGATCATGGCCAACGCGAAGCCCCGCGCCGCATAGTTGTTCAGCGCGATACAGGCGTACTTGGTATTCGTTCCACCATTGTAGTTGATCGTGGGATACGTGGTGCTGTCATAGGTGATGTTATCGAACACGAAGGTGAACCCACCGGTGCTTTGGTGGTATGCCTCATACTGCCGGGTCATGTACTCGCTGTGTCCCGGCGTGTTCATGGAAGGCACCACTTCGATATCGTAGGTCTTGGCCACCTCCAGGATCTCGATCATATCGGCAGCCGTCAGGATCTTGTCCTTATTGGGGTCGGCGTTCTGGGGATGGTAAGCCTCCACCCACCAGGCCGGATCGCCACCGCAGATCCAGGAGAAGTCGTTATCGCTTTCAAAATACGTCTCGTCCCAAATGTCCAGTCGGATACCAGCATCATCGGTCAGATGCAGCTCCAGCTGATTGAAGCCCATCCAGGACATCTCCCGGATCATGTTGATGATGAACTCCTTGGAGAAGTACTTCCGGGCCATATCCAGCCGGAAGATCCGCTGGGCCGTATCGGGATGATCGTACATCTCGAACACAGGGATGGCAGTGCTTCCCTTGCCCCCCAGCCGGGAGTGCTTCAAAAGCATCTGCAAGCCATAGCGCACACCGCTGTGATCGCAGGCAGTGACCGTGGCACCCTCCGTGGTGGTCTTCAGCCGATAGGCCTCGCTTTCATAGCTGCTGTCCAGCCGGATCACGATGTCGCCGCTGCGGATCGCGTCCTCATGGCCCCAGACGATCGGCAGCGTGGTGGCGGAGGGCACGCCGTCCGCCGCGAATTCCGAAGCGGACAGCTGTACCAGCCCCACCAGCTTCTCGCTGGGCTGCTGGGTAGAGACGATGAAGAACCGGGAATCGGTGGTGATATCGAAGGTGCCGGAGCCGGTGGTGTATTCATCCACCAAGCCCGCGATGGCGGAAGCCTTGGCCGGCGTGGACATGGGCAGCCACACCACCAGCAGCGCGCAGCACAGCACCAGCGCCGTCAGGCGAAGGATATCGATCTTTTTCATGCTCCCGCGCTCCTTTCCTTGCTTTCAGTCTGGGCAACGGCCTTCAGCCAAGCCATGATCCTGGCCCACAGGCTCCGCCCGTCATCACCGGGGAAGTCCGGCCACCGGCCCTGCTCCAGCTGAGGCATCTGCACCTGTCCGCCCTCCGCCTGGACCTCATCGTCGGCGGTGCGGGTGGTGGTCAATACGTCACGCATATGGTACACGGACGAAGTGATCGCGCTGTTGATGATCTTCCACACCAGCTGATCTTCCGGGATCTCGTTGCCTGCGGCGTCATACCGGTCCGCCCGCTCCAGGTCGCCGGTCTCGCTGTTGATCCGGTAGTGGTAGCGCTGCACCAGAGACACCGGCTGCCAATCCAGCATCGCCTCGGGGATCTCGTTCCCGTCCATATCATAGCGGGGCGCTTCATACAGGAAGTTGTCCTGGAACTTATACCGCACGAAGTTGGTCTCCGGGGTCAGATCCGCGAAGGACAGTCCCACGGTCTTGACGTTGGTGAAGGACACCATGCCCTCCGCCACCTGGATCGCCACCTGGTAATAGGTCTTACCATCCTGCACCACGGTGGGGCAGCTGCGGTAGTCGATCACATAGTATTGCTCCGTGCCGCTCTTGCCGATGGGGATCTGGCTGCTCCACATCCCGTCCGCCAGATAGTAGCGCAGGGAGGAGGACAGGTTCTCACCGCTGTCCATGCCATAGAACATATCGTCATACAGATCATGGACGCCCACATGGAGGGTGCCCTGCCCCGCCACATCCTCGGCCACATAGAACAGCACCGCGTAGGTATTGGAGGTGCCGTCGATGTAGACCTCGTTGTTGGGACCGGCGATGGCGAACTGCTGCAGATCGCCGGTGTTGCTCTGGAACCAGCCGTCGTTACGGCTCTCGGCGAAGGAGTTGTGGGCACCATAGGTACCGGTGAGTCCCGGCGCGCCGGTAGGATCGCTGGTCAGACCCAGCACCGCCGCCTGGTTGTCGAACACCAGGGTGCGCAGCTCCGTGAACTCCGCGCCATATTCCTGGCCATATTCCGCCTGGGTAGCATCGACCAGGGGGTCATAGATCCGGATACCGTCGATGTACAGATACGTGGTCTCGGTGTACACCGGCACCATCTCTCCGTTCTCGCCCTCCTGGATGTCGGACACCACCGGGATGCCGGAGATCACCACCTCGTATCTGCCAAAGTCCAGCCCCGACAGCCGGAACACAGGCACCTGATAGATGGTCTCCGTGCCGCCGGTGCCCTGATCCAGGGTGCTGGCCGCACCGGGACCGGAGGTGGTGCAGTTGTCGTACTCGGTGATCACCGGGATCCGCTTGAAGATATCGTCCTCGGTGTCCCCGTCACCATCCAGATCCTCCCGGACCCACTGTCCATCCTTCTCCACCAGCCGATAGATATCGAACTGGATCGCGGCGGCGGAGGTGGCATCGGTACGGCTGATCAGCTCGAAGCCGGTGCCGGAGAAGGTGAACTGGGCCGCCTGGACCTTCACATCGCCGGAGGTGATCTGCTCGGCGGTGGGCGGCACGATCGGCACCGCCGCGATGTGGCCGCCGGAGGTAGTCACATCGGCATCGCTGGCATAGACCTTGTCATAGCCATACTGCACCGTCTGATCCCAGGACTGGATCAAGGTAGGATCTTCAAACTCACCGGTCACGTTGATCGCCGGGAAATTATCCTCATAATACACCACGTTGGCCGGCAGGAAGGTGACGTCCTTATACATCATCACCTCGTTGCGGATATCCGTGGAGCCCAGGACACCACCGCCGGTGTATCCATCCTCCCATACCCGCAGGGCGATGTACACATGATCCCGGCTCTCCATCAGCTCCTTGGGGGTGTAGCTCATGAAGATATCGCTGCCGGTACCCTCGTTCCAAATGTCGATACTGCCGTGGTAATACGCGTTGGAGCCATCCTCCACGATGCCCCAGGCCGGCGCGCCGCTGCCATCCACCAGCATGGTGAAGTCCTTCACGGAGTTGCCGCCATAGGAGGGAGTGCCGGGCTCGGAAGCGATGCCCATGATCGCAGCCAGCGTCTCATGATCCAAAAGCTCCAGCACGTCGCCGCCGAAGATCTCGTCATAGCTCAGCTGGGTCTGCAGACCGTAGTCCAGCACATAGGTCCGGTCCTCCACGTCATACACATAGATCCGCACAGGGATCGTAGCCGTGGCGCTGCGGGTCAGACCGTTGGCCAGATAGCTGTAGCCCACGTTCAGATGGATCAGCTTGATGCCCGTGGTCTGGAAGGAAGCGTGGATATCCATACCCTCGATCCACACCTCATCGCTGGTGACAGGGTCGCCGTCGGCATCCGCCAGCACCACAGAATCGATGGACTGGACCACCGGCAGGAAGATCTGGCTCAGCGGGTTATCTGCGTCAGCGGCCATGGTCTTGATGTCCTCGGACAGGATGCTGTGGTAGATCACCAGCTCATGATCCATCCAGTGATAGTATTTGGGGATATTGGGCACATAAACCGTGAAATCCGCCTGATCTTGCAGCGTGATCCCAGTGGAATCGTTGGAGCCGTCCCGGGAGCTGCCGTCATCCCGCTGGATGGTGCTGACGGACAGGCTGACTTCCTGGGAGGGATCGAACCGGATGCCCTCCACCACCAGCGTCCCGCCCGGCTCGATCACCAGACCGTTACGCAGATATTCGATCAGCTGCGCATTGTCGGTGAAGGTGCTGACAGTGACGCTGCCATCAGGCCCCGTATAGATGAAGGTCAGATCCTCCACCTCCAATGTCCCGCCGTCGGCATCCGTGGCATGGGACCCGCCCATCACGGTCAGGCCCGCATCGGGATTGATGGTGACCTGATCGATGAGATTGATATAGGGCCAGACCCGATCCGTCGATCCGTCTCCTGTCACTGTCACAGTGCCGTCACCATCCGTGATGGTGGAGCTGTTGGACTTGGAGGATCCGGACACCAGCCCATTGAGCGGCTTCAAAGAGGTGGAAGCGTTCCGCACCTGGGCGGTGACCGTCACCGTGTTGCGGAACACACCGGCCTCCTTCTGGGCGTCGGTGAGCTTGTAGTAGATGCCCCGGATCGTCAGCACGCCGAAGGGCGGCGTGGACTTGGCCTGGGTCTCGATCACCAGCTCATCCGTCAGATAATGGATCAGAGCCTGGTCAGAAGCGAAGGTCCGTGTGGTGGTGTTCCCGGTCTTGGGGTTATAGTAGCTGACGATCAGATCCGTCACATCCAGCTCCCCACCGTCGGCGTCCATGACCGTCTGGCCGTTGACTGCCCCGCTGAGGATCTGCAGGCCCTGATCATAGCTGATCTTCACCTGGATATCGTTATCCACGAAGGTGGGCCAGATCAGGTCCTCGGTACCGGAGTTGACCAGAGTGAACTTGTACTCCACCGCCTCGTCCGGATCGATCATATCGTTGGACTCCAGCTCCACTCCCAGCTGAGCGCCGCCCTTGTCCACCAGCATGCCCTTCTCCACCACACGGATGTTGGTGGCGATCCGCATATTGGAGCCCCAGCCATGGCGCTCCATGTAGTAGAAGTCGAAGGAGTAGATGCCGCCCTCTTCCAGCGCCAGCGCCCGATCCCGGGCATCGGCGGAGTTGTTGGTGACGGCAGCCCGGGCCGCGTCCACATAATCGTTCAGGTCCAGACTGAACCCAGCGATGCCGTGGGCCGCGCCCAGATCCATGACCAGCTGGCCGTTGATGAACAGATAAACGTCATCGTCGCCCTCGAAGTTGAAGAACAGCTCATCGTCATGGCTGTACTGGAACTCACCGTTGCTGGCCAGCACGAAGTTGTAGTTCCGGTTCTGATAGGTGGCGGTGGCGTCGGCACTGGGCTCGGACACACCGTCGTCATTGAAATAGGGGCTCTGAGTGGTTGCCTGGGTGCCGGTCTGGGTGGACATATCCAGGGTCTCCCACACCGGCAGGAAGGGATGGGCACAGGCATAGTTGGTACTCTTGTTGGTGGTGTTGATGTTCAGGAACGCGTTGGCCTTACCGGTGACCTGCGTGTTCTTGATCACCCGCTCCTGGGTATCATAGTACACCGCGGACTGGGAATTGACGCCGGTGCCCTTGGTGGTGAAGCCGGAGTCGAAGACGTAGGCATCCACGATGTTGCCGTCGGAGTCGTCCATCTTCACGTTGGTCAGCTCCAGATAGTCGAACATATCCTGGGGCTCATTATAGGAGTAAGGCACGAACAGGTTGTTCAGCAGATAGTAGGCCGCATCGCAGTAGGTGCGGATATAGTCGCTGCACTCAGCCCAGGTGCCGATCAGCTTGTCCGCCTTGGCCTTTGTCGCGGCATAGCTGCCGACAGGATCCTGTCCACTGTTCGCCGTTCCGGTCATCCGGCTGCGGAGCCAGTCGTCCAGACCGCGGTAGGCCTGACCATCCTTGGTGCCATAGCGGTCATGGTTCGCGCCATCGACATAGTTGTAGGCATACTCCGCAGAGTCAGAGGGGTTGGTCTTGGGCACCGCCAGAGCCTTCTGCAGAAGGTCCGCCAGGTACTCCACCACCACGTCCCGGTACTCCGGCGCGCCGGTGACCGGGTTCAGCTCCGGCTGCACCATACCGATGGTGGCAGTACCGGCCAGATAGCCATAAAGGTCGTAAGAGTAGCCGCTCCAGCTCAGGGTATAGCTGCTGCCGCTGGGGTTGACGGAGGTATCACCGCTCTTGAGGTCCTCGGTGAAGATCGTAGCGGCGGTGGTCCCGTCGATATGGACCGTATCTTTGTTCAGACCCTGGGGATTCTCCCGGTAAAGCCCGTACATCATGTACACGCTGGCAGCATCAGAGGTGGTGGCCCGGTCCGCCAGATCGCTGCGGAAATTGCCCAGGCCGTGCTTCTCCCAGTAGTAGTTGTTGTTGGAGGAGCTGGTGCCGCTTTGATACCAGCCGTTGGAGGTCTTATACTTCTTCCACATCCGGCCCACAGAGAAGGTCTCGTAGGTGTTCCATGCCTTGGGATCATTGCCCTTGCCGGAAGCACCGGTGTCCAGCTTCTCATAGTAGTAGCCGCCCATACCGTACCACTCACCACCGTAGGAGCCGGTCAGCAGACTGAAGGCCAGATTGTTGCCCGTCTGATACTTCTTCCCTGCGGCATCGTAGAGGGTATCGTTGTTGTCGGAGCTGCCTGCATTGGACTGGGCGTACTCGAAGAGCATCCCATCGTTGACATAGTCATAGATCTTGATCGGCAGCTTGATGGTATCGCTGTGATCGAAGCTGTCCATATAGACGCCGGTGTTGCCGTTGTAGCCCTGACCGAAATCCTCGGCGGCGATGTCATAGTCGCTCAACTTGGTGAAGGACCAGGCCGTAGCCCCGGTGCGGTAGTTCTGCACCGTGGAGGTGGTCATGGTCAGGCTGTTGCCGGTGAGGACGTTGCACAGATAGAACCGCCCCTCCTGCCAGGTGACCCCGGAATAGACAGGCACCACCACCCAGTAGAACCGGAGCCGGTCGTCGAACCAGTTGCCGGGGTCATCCCACAGCTCGCTGATCGCTCCGTCCAGCATGGTGGTATTGCCGTTCCGATCGCCCAGGTATCGTCCGGAGTAGCAGTCGAAGATCGTCACGAAGCCGCTGCTGGTCCAGTCGATCTGGAACAGCTGGGTACCGTCGGTCTGCTTGGTGCTGGTGCAAGCCAGCGCGCTGGAACCGTTGGAATCCAGACCGGGATCCGACAAGGCATAGGGATCGGCGTCCCAATAATAGGTGTTGCTGGGATCCATCACCCGGTAGGTGCCATAGGTCAGCTCATAGTCATCATAATACTGGATCGCCACCCGGCTGAGCTTGAAGCCCACCCGATCGGCCTTGCCCGCGACCAGCGTACCGGGGTCAGGGGAGGTCACCGCTGCGGTATGCTCATAGGCCGTCACCGTAGACTGCAGCTTCACCACAGGGGTCATGTAGCCAGGCCAGGCGTTGCCGGTGCCGCCCGCATAGTACTGTCCCCAGCACTGGAAGCTGTAGGTCCCGGTGGCAGCGTCATATTCGATCCGCCACTTGCAGTAGTCGTTGCTGGTATCGCCGCTGATCGTTTTGACGAAATAGTTGCTGGTCTGCCCCAGCAGATAGCCGGTCTGCAGGTTCCGGATCGTATACCAGTGGGACACCGTGCCGTTCACCGTCATGCTCCCGCCATACTCGATCACCCACCGCTGCAGATAAGTATGGGTAGCGGTATCCAGATGCAGCGGCCGATCCGATCCCTCGCCCCGGAGCGCGAACGCCAGATCTGTTCCGGGGAAATAGATCTCATATACGCCATTGATCAGCTGGCCTTCCCGACCAGCGCCCTGACCACCGGCATCCACAGCGGCATCCGCCTCCAGGGTCAGCTGCGGCAGCGCCCCCAGGATCATGGGAGCCACCACCAGCACCGCCAGCACCAGCGACAGTATCCGTCTCCATGCTTTCATCTTCATTTCGCGCATCCTCCTTAGGATCGTTCTATCCTGACCACCCGAGTCACCTCGGGGTCACAGTGACCGGCAGTGACCTCCGCCTGCTCCCCGGCAGCCAAAGCCCCGGCAGAACAGCGGTAGGTGATCCCGCCGAAATAATTCCCGTCCTCATGGACCGTCCGATAATACACATACACTTCCGAAGCGTCGGTCTCAGACAGGTTCCGGACCACCAGGGAGCCATCCTTCAGCTCCACGTCCATCCCCGTATCCTCGCCCACCGGCACGAAAGCCGTGGATCCTTCTATATATCGATAGACCAGATCCGCCTCTACCGTCAGCCGGTCCCGCTCCAGCACCCAGCATCTTGCTCCCGGCGGCAGGCCCGTCACCAGGAAGGTGGCCTCGGCCCCGCCGATCTGGAACCGCAGCTGGGCATATTGGAGATATTCTGACGTGGTGTTCTGCACCAGGATCGCCGCCACATCCTCCACCGGATCGCCGGAGCCATCCTCCAGGAATCCGCCGGTGTAGCGGGTAAATTCTAAAAACGTCAGCTTTCCATCCTCGGTGCCGCTGCGGTAGGGGACCGTCACATCCTCCACCTCCACGCCCGAAGGGACGGTCCCCTCCGGCGGCGGCGCGCCGCACCCGCTGACCGTCAGGACCAGTGCCACCAAAGCGCCCGCCCATCGAACGATCATCCTTTTCATATCCATGCTCCTGTCTGTCCAGTGGGGACACTGCCCCGATAATACTATAATAAATATAGTACCTCTTTTTCGGTGATCCGTCAACGACTATTTTCCAGGATCGGTCGTAAATGATTTGATAGCCCGTCACTAAACGCCCCAGCGTAGCACCTTGCACAAACCGTTCGACTCAAATCTATGCATCTTGACCATATCCAAAGCCAGCAGTATATCGTGTACAAAAAGGTGATATAAAAGCGGTCAAAAATTAAATATATTTTGTATAAAATGGTGGACTTTCCCGCCGTGAATTGGTATAATCAGAATGAGATCATGTCGCCCCAGCCTTATGGCCGGGCGGCAAAAACCACATCACAAAGGGAGGCAAAATCATGTCCAGAAGGATCAACAAATTCTTCAGTATCCTGCTGGTGGCCTGCATGGTCCTCAGTATGATACCCGTCGCGGTGTCCGCGGCGACACCCAGCGTGCTGTACCTGAAGCCCAACAGCGAGTGGCTCACGGACGGCGCCCGGTTCGCGGCCTACTTCTTCGGAAGCTCCGGCGACACCTGGGTCAGTATGACCGACTCTGACGGCGACGGTTACTACGAAGCCACCGTCCCCTCCGGCTACACCTCGGTGATCTTCTGCCGTATGAACGGCAGCGCCACCGCCAACACCTGGGACAACAAGTGGAACCAATCCGCGGATCTGACGATCCCCACCGACGGTACCAACTGCTGGACCCTGAACAGCGGCTCCTGGGACGGTGCCGGCAGCTGGAGCAGCTACTCCACCACCGTGGAGTATTACCTGTTCGGCTACATCAACGGTGCCAACTACGGCTGCGAAGAGGACGAGTCCAACATGGGCTCCTACAAGTTCGTGGACGGCCAGCTCACCGCCACCTTCGACTCCGACAGCTACGTGGCCATCAAGACCACCAACAATGCCAACTGGTACATGGCCCAGTCCTACATCCAGACCACCAGCGGCACCTTCTACAACACCTCCACCGGTGCTGCCGAGAAGATGTTCGTCCCCGGCGGCGTGGAGGTCTACTTCACCCTGACCGTCAACTCTGACGGCACTCTGGGTCTGAGCTACACCACCAACGCCTGCGAGCATAGCTACACCAGCTCGGTGACCACCGCCGCCACCTGCACCACCACCGGTGTGCGGACCTACACCTGCTCCCTGTGCGGCGATAGCTACACCTCCACCATCTCCGCCACTGGCCACACCATGTCCGGCGACACCTGCACGGTGTGTGGCTACACCACCTCCTCCGGCTCCACCGAAGGCATCACCATCCATCTGGTGGATACCATGGGCTGGGACGATGTGGTGGGTTACTTCTGGTCTGACAACGGCACCACCACCGCCCTGCCCGGCTACGAGTGGCCCGGCACCATCATGAACAAGGATGCTGATGGCTATTTCACCATCACCATCCCCTACACCCCCACCTCCGGCGAGAGCCTGTGCTTCCTGTTCCACAACTGGAACGGCGGCCAGACCGCTGACTGCACCATCAGCTACAACACCCTGGCCTCTTACAAGGAGTATTGGGTCGAGCCCCACACCACTGCCAACGATGACGGCAAGTACGACTGCACCGTGGCTGTGAAGGAGAGCGTGGTGAACGTCAGCCCCGAGGTGGACGGCACCTCCGTCACCTTCCGTTACGAGGGCACCGCCACCTCCGTGTACCTGGCCGGCTCCTTCAACGACTGGAGCCAGACCGCCAACCAGATGACCAGCTCCAGTGGTGTGTTCTCCACCACCCTGACCCTGCAGCCCGGCGTCCACGAATATAAGTTCGTGGTGGACGGCGAGTGGGTCACCGACCCCGGCAACGGCAACGTTGGCGGCTTCGACGGCAACAGCGTCGTGGTGGTCTCCAGCGATGACGAGACCGAGAACACCGGTAAGATCGACGTGGTGATCCACTACTATCGCTCCGACGACACCTACACCGGCTGGGACGTGTGGTTCTGGGACAGCGAGAGCGCAGGCTCCGCTTCCTTCACCGCTGACCCTGTCAACAAGGGCATGATGGCCACCTACACGGTCAACGGCTCCACCAACTCCAACGTGGGCTTCATCGTCCGCAAGTCCGACTGGTCCGCTCAGGAGTTCAGCGACCGGTTCGTGGACCTGACCGACGTGGTCTCCGGCACCGTCCACTACTACGTCAACGCCGATGTCTGGGCCGGCTCCCGTGTCCTGGGCGAGGACGTGATCATGGGTGCCAAGGGCAGCTATGGTGACTACGGCTATGAGGCCGGCACCGTCTGGGTCAAGACCACCCTGCCCTACTCCGGCGACTGGTCCAGCGCCTTCTCCATCGTGGATGCGGACGGTAACGATACCGACATCGCCGTCACCGGCGTGACCATGGATGGCAACGGTTACACCCTGACGCTCAGCCGTGAGCTGACCCTGACTGAGGCCGCCACTTACAAGGTCAAGGCCTACGGCCTGACCTGCCCCATCAGCTACAACGCCCACAATATGTTCTACACCGACAAGTTCGCCTCCGAGTACACCTACCACGGCGACGATCTGGGCGCTGTCTACTCCAGCACCTCCACCACCTTCAAGGTGTGGGCCCCCACCGCGCTGCAGGTCCATGTGAAGCTGTTCGACTCCGGCAACTGGGGCAGCGGCAATGAGCTGCAGTACGTTGCCATGACCCAGGGCAGCCAGGGCGTGTGGTACGTCACCATCACCGGCGACCTCCATGGCGTCTACTACAATTACAACGTCACCTTCCCCACCTACACCGTGGAAGCCACCGACCCCTACGCCAAGGGCTGCGGTGCCAACGGTGACCGTGGTATGATCGTGGACTTCGACCGTCTGGATCCCACCGGCTGGGAGAACGACGTCAGCCCCAACCAGGGCATGAACTACACCGATGCCATCATCTACGAGATGCACATCCGCGAGATGACCATCGACTCCTCCTCCGGTGTCAACGAGGCCTGGAGAGGCAAGTACCTGGGCCTGACCCAGTCCGGCACCAACTACGAGGGCCGTGCCACCGGTCTTGACCACCTGAAGGAGCTGGGCATCACCCACGTCCAGCTGATGCCCGTCTACGACATGAACTCCGTGGACGAGTACCACCTGACCGACTGGGCCCAGTACGCCTGGGGCTACGATCCCAAGAACTACAACTGCGTCGAGGGCGGCTACGCCACCGATCCTTACGATGGCACCACCCGTATCACCGAGTTCAAGCAAATGGTCCAGACCTTCCACTCCCATGGTATCAACGTGGTCATGGACGTGGTCTACAACCACACCTTCGACGGCGGCAACTACTGCGGCAACAAGATCGTCCCCAACTACTACTCCCGTTTCTATGGTGAGGGCAACTGGTCCAACGGCTCCGGCGTGGGCAACGACTTCGCCACCGAGCGTGCCATGGCCCGGAACCTGATCGTGGACTCCGTCCTGTTCTGGGTGGAGGAGTACCACATCGACGGCTTCCGCTTCGACCTGGCTGGCCTGATCGACACCGTCACCATCAACGAGATCATCCGCACCGTCCAGGCCAAGTACCCCTATGTGATCTTCTACGGCGAGGGCTGGGCCCCCGGCGGCACCGCTGTCCAGTACGGCTACAACCTGGCCACCCAGGGCAACGCTTGGGAAGTGGGCAGCTTCGGCTTCTTCAACGACTCCATCCGTAACGCCATCGCTGGCGACAACGGCAGCTCCTGGGGCTTCGCCACCGGCAGCTGGGATTACGCTGACGCCATCGGCAACTACTTCCGTGCTTCCAACGGCTGGTCCACCAGCCCCTCTCAGACCATCAACTACGTCTCCTGCCATGATAACTACTGCCTGACCGACAAGATCATCCTCAGCCGTGATGGCGCCTACTGGGACGAGATGGTCCGCATGAACTGCCTGTCCAGCGCCATGGTCATGCTGTCCCAGGGCATCCCCTTCCTCTACTCCGGCGACGAGCTGCTCCGGGAGAAGAAGGACGCCGACGGCAACCGCTACCACAACGGCTACGGCACCGACGATTACGTCTCCAAGATCCGCTGGTCCGACCTGGTGGACAAGGAGTACGCCCAGCGCACCGACGATTACTACGCTGGCCTGGTGGCCTTCCGTAAGGAGCACGCCGCCCTGCGTTGTCCCGGCGGCAGCGATGCCTGGGGCTACACCAGCTACAGCAAGATCGACGATCAGACGATCCTGTTCTACGTCAACGGCTACCCCAACTATGAATGCTCCGACGGCATCTGCATCATCTTCAACGGCAGCGGCAGCACCAAGTGGGTGGACCTTTATAACTACGGCATCCCCTATGGCACCTGGAACGCCTGTATCCACGGCACCCAGGCTGGCACCAGCTCCCTGTGGACCGTTGACGTGGGCAGCGGCACCGGCTCCGTGGGCGTGGAGCCCTATTCCGCCACCGTCCTGGTGCTGGGCGACCTGATCCACGAGGAGAGCGTATACAACACCAATAAGGGCCTGGTGGCATGCAGCCATTCCAGCCATAACACCAGCGGTGTCTGCACCAGCTGCGGCGCTACCGTGGATCATAGCTACACCAGCACCACCACCGCTGCCACCTGCACCACCGCAGGCTCCACCAAGTACACCTGCTCTACTTGCTGCAGCAGCTACACCGAGACCATCGCAGCCACCGGCCACAGCTACACCTCCGTGGTCACCGCTCCCACCTGTACGGCGGCGGGCTACACCACCTACACCTGCTCTTCCTGCGGCGACAGCTACACCGGTGACGATGTGGCGGCTACCGGCCACAGCTATTCCGGCGGCAGCTGTACCGTCTGTGGTGCGGCGGATCCCGACTACAGCACCGTGGTGCAGCCCACCCTGGCGCTGAGCTACGGCACCGTCAGC
>JAFTKE010000231.1 GCA_017456045.1 Oscillospiraceae bacterium | reverse complement strand
GCACGCTTTTGGTGATCAGCTGCGCTGATCACACACCCCTCCGAGCCGCCTTCGGCGGCCCACCTCCCCTCAAAGGGGAGGCTTGCGGTGCGTACCTTTCCTTAACTAAGTGACATTGCGCTGCCGCGCCAGTGGTTTTTTTGACACCCTGAGGCGCCCCTGCGGGGCGCTGGGCGGCTGCGCCGCTAAACGACGGTCATAATGATATGGAGAGCCCCCTGATCGGTCGATCAGGGGGCGTTGGTCATTTGACGGTGATGGCGATCACCTGGGTGAAGTCGCCGAAGGTCTTTTTGCCCTCCACTTCCACGTAGGCTCGGATCTTGAAGTAGTAGGTCTTGCCGGACTCCAGGTCGTACTTGGTATAAGAGGTGGCGGTGCCATCGGTGATGGACTTGATGATGGCGAAGTCGCTATCCGCACTGGTGGACATCCAGATCTGATAGCCGGCGGCACCGTTCACAGCATCCCAGCTCAGCTGGGCCCGGGTGGTCTTGGGGCTGGAGCCGGTGGCGTTGGGGGTGTCGGGCATGACGGCCACGGTGAACTCGTCGGAGTAGGCACCGAATACCTTGCGGCCATCGCCGGTGATGGTGAAGGCACGCATCTTGTAGGTGTAGGTGCCGCCGGCGGTGAGGCCGGTGTTGGAGTAGGCGGTGGTGGCGCCCTGATCATCGGTCAGCTCGTTGCCCTTGTCGCCCAGGGTCTTGACGATCTTCCAGGAGCCGTCGGCTTCCTGACGCCAGATCTGGTAGCCGTGGGAGCCGCCCACCTCCTGCCAGCGCAGGCGGATGCGGAAGGTGGCGTTGCTGTAGGGACTGTCGAAGACTACGGCGGCGGGCATGAAGTCCATGTTGGAATAGTCGGAATAGACCCGGCTGCCGTCTTCCAGAGTGATGAAGGCACGGACGGCGTAGTAGTAGGTCACGCCCACGGTCAGGCCCTGGTTAGTGTAGCGGTCGGTGGTGCCGTCGGTGACGGTCTTCACCCGTGTCCAGCTGGCGTAGTCATCGGGAGTGGCAGAGCGCCACAGCTCGTAGCCATCGGCGTTGGGGACGGGGGTCCAGGTGACCTTCACAGAGGTCTGGAGTTTCGAGTAGCAGGACAGGATCTCCGGCGCGGTGAGCTGGACGTCGCCGCAGTTGGCGCAGACGCCGCCCTGATAGTCATGGCCCAGGGCACCCACGTGGCCGTCCTCGTAGCTGTAGCCGCAGACGGTGCAGGTGTGGGTGGTGTAGCCACGGTCGGTGCAGGTGGGGGCGGTGGTCACGGCTTCGTAGCTGTGGCCCAGGGCGTCGGTGTAGCTGCCGGTGTAGGTATGGCCACAGTCGGCGCAGGTGTAGGTGGTGTAGCCGTTCTCGGTGCAGGTGGGCTCGGTGGTCACGGCGTCATAGTCGTGGCCCAGCACCTCGCCCTCGGTCTTGCCGCAGATGGCGCAGGTCTTGGGGGAGGAGCAGGTGGCCACACGCCAGCTGTGTCCGGTGGCGGCCACGGGAGTATCCACGTAGCTGTCACCACAGCCGGTGCAGGTGTGGGTGGTGTAGCCATCAGCGGTGCAGGTGGGATCGGTGACTACGGCTTCATAATAGTGGTCGGAGATCTCACCCTCGGTCAGGCCGCAGGCGCTGCAGGTCTTGGGGGCGACGCAGTTGGCCTCCTCCCAGGTGTGGCCGGGGGTGGGCAGGACCTCTTCGTAGGAATGGCCGCAGACGGTGCAGGTGTAGGAGCCGTGACCGTCCTCGGTGCAGGTGGGCTCCTGGATCACCGCGTCGTAGCTATGGCCCAGGGCTTCGCCCTCGGTGGCACCGCAGACAGAGCAGACGCTGGCCTCGGTACAGGTGGCGTCCAGCCAGCTGTGGCCCAGGGCAGGGACAGGGCTGTCCACGAAGCTGTCGCCGCAGAGGGTGCAGGTGTGGGTGGTGTAGCCATCGGTATCGCAGGTGGGCTCGGTGGTCACGCTTTCATAGCTGTGGCCCAGCGCGCCCTGATAAGTCTCGCCGCAGACGTCACACACCGCGCTTTCGGTGCAGGTGGCGGCGGTGCCGGTGTGGGGCTTGTCCAGCGCCTCGGGATCGTTGGTATAGCTGAGGCAGGGGGAAGTGGCGTAGACCACCGCGCCGGTCAGGCGGGGGGTGGCTTCGGTGCCGATGGTCTGGAACCAGGTCAGCGCCCCTTCGTGGGTGGAGCCGTTGAGCAGGTAGCAGATCTCGCCGCTGGCGAAGCGGGCTTCTTCCACTGCTTCGGCGGTGTCGGTGGTCTGGGCGGAGCCGGTCAGGTAGAAGCAGTGTGCGATCACGCTCTCACCGGGGACCATGGCACCGGCGATGGCACCGACGCTGTTGCCCTTGCCGACGATGGCACCGGAGGTGTAGCAGGTGGTGACGGTGGTATCGGCGCTCTGGTCGCCCAGGAGGCCGCCGACGTAGTCGTTGCCGGAGACGGTGCCGGTGGAGTAGCAGTCGCGGATGGTGGCGCTGCCGCCGGACTTGCCGGAGATGCCGCCCACCCGGGAGCCGTTGCCGGAGATGGAGCCTTCGTTTCCGCAGCGCGCCAGCTCATAGCCCACGCCGGTGCCCAGGATGCCGCCCACATAGGAGCTGCCGTTGACAGCGCCGAAGTTCAGGCAGTCCCGGATCGCGCCCATGTAGCTGTTGCCGCAGATGCCGCCCACGTTGGAGCTGCCGTAGACCGCGGCGTAGCTGGTGCAGTCGCTGATGGTGGCGTAGTTGCCGGCACCGGCGATGGCACCGACGTAATCATGACCGGACAGGTAGGAGTCCAGGATGGTCAGGCCCTGGATCTGGGCACCGTCCACGAAGCCGAACAGGCCCACGTAGGAAAGGGTGCTGTCATCGATGTACAATCCGGAGATGGCGTGGCCCTGGCCGTCGAAGGTGCCGCTATAGGCGGTGTCTTCACCGGAGCCCATGGGGGTCCAGGGGGGCGGGGTCTGGGCGGTCGGGTCCGAGTCGATGGTGATATCCTGGGTCAGGGCGGCATCCAGATCCGTCTGACCGGCGGCTACCTGCTGGGCGAACCAGTAGAGCTGGCCGGCGTTGGAGATCTGGTAGACGTTCTCTGCCAGGGGGGCGGGTTCCAGGTCGTCGCAGTCGGTACAGAAGCCGTTTTGGTAGTCGTGGGCTTCCAGGGTGCAGTCGGCGGCGGATACGACCATGGGCAGCAACGTGGCCAGCATGGCGATGCACAGCAGCAGACTGAGGATGCGGGTGTGTGTACGGTTCATATTTTCCCCTCCCAAATAGTATATCTACTATATTATAACAGCACCGGGTCGGGATATCAACCGGTCTCGATGCTTTTCGGCAGAAAGACGAAGGACCGGTGGTAAAAAACACGGGATACGAGGTGGATGGTCCAGCGCTCGTATCCCGTATCTATGATCAGTCGATGGTGACGGCGACGGTGTTGCTGTAGTCGCCGAAGGTCTTCTTACCGTCCACTTCGGTGTAGGCCCGGACCTTGAAATAGTAGGTCTTGCCGGAGGTCAGGTCATACTTGGTGTAGGCGGTGTCACCGTTGGTGATGGACTTGACGATCTTGAAGCCGCTGTCGGGGCTTTCGGACATCCAGATCTGGTAGCCTGCTGCACCATTCACCTCGCTCCAGGCCAGCAGGGCCCGGCCAGCTGTGGGGCAGTTGCCGTCGGCCTTGGGAGCCTCCGGTGTTACGGCTACGGTGAACTCATCGGAGTAGGCACCGAAGATCTTGCGGCCGTCCTCGGTGATCCAGAAGGCACGCATCTTGTAAGTATGGATGTCGCCGGCGGTGAGGCCGGTGTTGGAGTAGGCAGTGGTGGCACCCTGGTCGTTGGTCAGGGTGTTGCCCTTGTCGCCCAGGGTCTTGACGATCTTCCAGGAGCCGTCTGCTTCCTGACGCCAGATCTGGTAGCCGTGGGCGCCGCCGATCTGCTGCCAGCGCAGGCGGATCCGGAAGGTGGCGTTGCTGTAAGGTGCGTCCCACACCACGGCGGCGGGCATATGATCGGTATTGGAGAAGTCGGAATAGACCTTGGAACCGTCGGAGGCGGTGACGTAGGCTCTTACCTTATAGTAATAGGTGATGCCCTCGGTCAGGCCCTGGTTGGTGTAGCGGTCCTTGGAAGGATCGGCGATGGTCTTGACCCGGTTCCAGGTGGTGGCGTCTTCGGGGTCGGTGCCACGCCACAGCTCGTAGCCCTCCACGCCCTCCTGGGTGGTCCAGGTGACCTTCACGGAGGTCTGGAGCTTGGAGTAGCAGGAGAGGATGGTGGGAGCAGCGGGGACGGTCAGGCCCTCATCCAATACCTTGCCGCAGATGGTGCAGGCGCCGTCTTCGTAGTCGTGGCCCAGGGTGGAGATGTAGGACTTCTCGACTTCGCCACAGACATTGCAGGTGCGTTCCAGCTTGCCGTCGGCGGTACAGATGGGGTCGCTGACCTTCACCCATTCGCCGTAGATGTGGCCCAGAGCTTGTTTGGTGTCAGCAGTGTAGCTATCGCCGCAGAGGGTGCAGGTATAGACTGTGCAGCCCTCCTGGGTACAAGTGGGGGCGATGGTCTCGGCGGTGTAGTCATGGGGACAGGGGGGGACATAGTCGCTGTCGCCCATAGGATAGAATTCCCGGAAATCCGCGGAATCGAAGACGCTGTCGCGTTGATGGTGGCTGAAGCTGGCATCGCTGCGCAGGAAGTACTGGAACTGGGTGGCACCGACGTCCAGACAGGCGTCCAGGTTATAATACAGGTCTTCCATCTGTGCGATGTTCCAGTAGTGTTCTTCATCATCCATGGTGCCGATGATGGTGTGGCAGTCCACGCCCACTTCCAGAGCCAGGCGGTACATGGTGACAGAGAAGCCCAGAGATGTGGCAGCGCCATCCACCAGGGCACCGTAGGCAGTCATGTCCAGGTCGCCACTGGTGTCCAGGAACGAAACATCATCGCAGACGGTGGTATAGACGGACAGCAGCTTTTCGTAGTCGGT
The DNA here is from genome assembly GCA_017456045.1 of Oscillospiraceae bacterium. Classification (GTDB taxonomy): domain Bacteria; phylum Bacillota; class Clostridia; order Oscillospirales; family Oscillospiraceae; genus Faecousia. The sequence goes on along the minus strand of JAFTKE010000231.1, from coordinate 7,101 downwards.
CATGCTGTCCAGATCCAGGTCGGCGAGGATCTGGGATACCTTGGTGTCCACCTGATCTTCCTGCTGGGCGGTGGTCAGGTACTCCATCTCGTAGATGTAGGTGAGCATGGCCAGGTCGCCCTCGAAGAAATAGTCATCGGACAGGGCCACGGAGCCGCCGGTGAAATTACACAGCAGGTAGTCGCCCTCGTTGGGCACACCCGTGTGGATCATGGCGTAGATCAGGATATCATTGGCGATGTTTTGCAGGTTCTCCTCGGACCAGTCGTCGGTGCAGACGTGGACGTTGATGGAGGCCTGGCGCTGGACCATGCCTGCACGAAGCACATCGGCGGCATCGGACAATGTAGAGACATATGTAGTACGGGGGGATCCCTCAGGCAGAGGGGGCAGGGCTGCTATGTCCTCCGCAGTGGGGAGGGTGAGGGCCATCTTTGACATGGAGATGTCCTTGCTGGCAGGGGCGGCGATCGCGCCGGAGGTCAATGTGGCGATCAGCGTCAGGACCAGCAGGAGGGAGGTCAGTTTCTTCATCGTTACGCTCTCCTTTCGGGTCGGGGGTCTTCCCCAGGATAACATCAGTATACCAGCAGTGGAAGGAGATATCAAGTGAAGAATTTGTAAATCATTTGGAGCGGCAGATATTTTTAGGGAAGGGGCGGTGCCCCCAACAGGCTGTGATACAAAAAAACTACTGGCGCGGCAGCGCAATGTCATTAAGTTAAGCACGCCCTCAAGGCTCCCCTTGTAGGGGAGCTGTCAGCAAAGCTGACTGAGGGGTTTTCAAAAGCGTGCATCGCACGCTTTTGGTGATCAGCTGCGCTGATCACACACCCCTCCGAGCCGCCTTCGGCGGCCCACCTCCCCTCAAAGGGGAGGCTTGTGATGCGTATCTTTCGTTAACTTAATGACATTGCGCGGCAGCGCCAGTAGTATTTTGTGTACAGCCTACTACAGGGGATGGTGACAACGGGGGCGATACTGCGATCGCGTCGTATCACAGGTGGAGCAGGTCGGCGATCTTTTGGCCCTTGGGGAGCAGCAGACAGTCCTCTCTGGTGATCGCCCGGAGCTTGATGGCGCAGACAAGATAGACCACCACGCCCACCATGATCGGGCCGCCGCACAGGATGATGGAGCTGCCGATGCCGAGCATCTTCAGGCCGTACCAGCAGCCGAAGGTGATGATGCCCATGATCGCTGCCGACAGGAAGCCCCGGAGGATGTTTTTCAGGATGGCGGGGGCCTGGGGCAGGATACGGCGCATGGTGATCAGGTTCAGGATCGTGATGCTGGCGTAGCAAAGCAGGCTGCCGATCGGGGTGCCCAGGATGCCGATGTGGGGGTTGCCGGTCAGGATCCAGATCGCTGCCAGCTTCAAGAAACCGCCTACGAACATATTGATCACCGGAAGCACCACGTGGCCGTGGGCCTGCATGATCGCGTTGGTCAGCAGGACGATGGCGTTGAAGGCGATGCACACGCCCAGTACCCGCATCAGACTGGTAGCCAGTGTCAGCATGGCGCCGCTGTAGCCGCCCAGCAGGGCCGTCACCGGTTCGGCCAGGACCAGTAGACCCATGGCGCAGGGCATGGAGATCAGGGCCGTGACACGGGCGGCAGACTCTCCGGTGGTCTTGGCCGCCTTGTGGTCGCCGGTGGTGATCTGGGCAGTGATCGCCGGGATGATGCTGATGGTGATGGGGGTGATGAAGGCGCAGGGCATATTGAAGATGGTCATGGTCATGTCGTAGATGCCCTTTTGGGTGTCGATCACGAACTGGATCGCATCGGAGCGGGTCAATTCGCTGATCAGCTTGCCGTCGATCTGATCCACATACTTATAGATCTCCAGCTGCTGCAGCAGGGCGGCGGGGCCCATGGTGCTGTCCGCGTTGCTGAACAGCCGGTCCATATAGATGCCGGTCTCCAGGGTGGTCAGCAGCTGCAGTCCCGCGGAGCCGATGGTGATCGGGATCGCGATGGCCAGCAGGCCCTTGGCGATGTGGCTGGTGGGCTCTGGGTCGTCCTGGGTGACGGGCAGGTCCCTGGCGGCCTTGCGGTAGCAATGGTTCAGATAGAACGAGGAGATCAGGCAGCTCATGGTCACGCCGAAGATCGCGCCACCGGCGGCCAGGGGGATAGAATCCGTATAGAATTTGATCAGCACGGCCGCAGCGATGCCCACGATCAGCTTGATCACCGCTTCCAGCACTTGGCTGATGGAGGTGGGCTTCATGTTCCCCTGGCCCTGGAAGAAGCCTCGATAGGTACTCATCAGGCAGATCAGGAAGGAGGAGGGGGCCAGGATCGCGATGGCGGCGGTGGCGTTGGGCTGGCCCATGGCTTCCGCCAGCACAGGGGCGAAGGCACCCATCAGCACGGCGCTGATCAGGCCCAGGGCGATGAAGATCGCACGGGCGGTGGTATAGACCTTCCGGACCTGGCGATAGTTGCCTAAAGAGCTGGCCTGAGAGATCATCCGGCTCATGGCCACAGGCAGACCGGCGGTGGAGATCATCAGCAGTACGTTGTAGATCTGGTAGGCAGTATTGAAATAGCCGAAGCCCTGGACGCCGATGATGGCGTTGAGGGGGATCTTATACAAGGCTCCGATCAGCTTCACCGCTGCAGTGGCCAGGGCCAAAAGGGCAGTGCCGTGGAGGAAGGTTTGCTTTTTTGAGGTTTCAGACATGATAGGACTCCTTTTGCAGTGGGGATGATCTGGTGGAACGAGAGAGATCAGCCCTTATCGTCGTTGAACAGCTTGGGGATGGCGTAGGTGGTCAGGTCTTCTACCACTTCCTTCAGATCGATGGTGGGCCATTGGCCGTTTTGGTAGAGGATCTTGCCACGGACCATGGTCATAGCCACGTCGCCGCCTTTGGCGCTGAAAACGAGGCCGCTCAGGACGTTGTGGCAGGGCATCAGGTGGGGGGCGGAGAAGTCCACCAGGGCGATGTCCGCGTCGAAGCCAGGCTTCAGCATGCCGCATTCCTCGGCTCTTCCCTGGGCACGGGCACCACAGACGGTGGCCATCATCAATGCAGCGGGGGCGGGGAGGGCGGAAGCGTCGCCGGCGGTGGCGCGGGCGTCCAGGGCGGCGGCACGCATCACCTCGAACATATCCAGGTTGCCGCAATCGATCGCGCCGTCGGTGCCCAGGGCCACGTTGATGCCCGCTTTGACGCAGGGGAGGATCTGGGCGCTTTGGTGTCCTGACTTGGCATCGGCGATCGGCAGGGCCACGATGGAGGCTTTGTGCTTGCCCAGGATCTTTTGGTCCTCTTCACTGAGACCGCCGCAGCCGGCGGCGGTGGTGGGGAGGGTGAACAGGCGGTGGCAGCTGAGAAGCTCCGTGGGGGTCAGGCCGGTGCGGTCCAGGCAGGAGTCCGCTTCGGCTTGGGTCTGGGACAGGTGGAGCTGGAGGCCAAGGCCCTGCTCCGTGGCGTAGCCTAAGAGGGCGTCCCACAGGTTATGGTTGCTGGTGTACTCGGCGTAGATGCCCGCATCGATCTTGATGCGGCCCTCATCGTGGCCGTGCCATTTCTCCACCACCCGGCACAGCTCCTGACACTGCTCATCGGTGTCGAAGTCGAATTCCTCATTCTGGTCGATGAAGCGGTAGGCGGACAGGGAGAGGTTGCCCTTGATGCCGGTCTCGCTGACTGCTTCAGCGGTGGCACCGGGGTAGTAGTACAGGTCCGACACCGAGGTGATGCCGAAGCGCAGGCACTCGGCGATCGCCAGCTTGGCGGCGGCCTTGGCACAGCGGGAGTCCATCCTGGCTTCCTTCTTCAAGAGGGCATCCAGGGCCTCGTGGTTGGGGAGGTCGTCGGCGAAGCTGCGAAGGGCAGTGGTAGCCAGGTGGGTGTGGCAGTTTATCAGGCCGGGGACCGCCACCATGCCGGTGCCGTCGATGATCGTGGCGGGCTGCTCCGTCGGTGCGGTCTTGGAGATGTAGGAGATCTTGCCGTTTTCGATGCCGATGTAGGCACCGAACAGGACCTCCATTTTTTCATTCATGGTCACGGCGGTGACGTTGGAGATCAGAGTATCCAAATATGTTTCCTTTCGTAGGGCGAGGGCATGCCCTCGCCGGTGATCATGCTTGCATGCTCACAGTCGCAGTCATGCAAGGGTGGATGGTGATGGATGGAGATCGCAGGCGATCTCCCGGCGAGGGCATGCCCTCGCCCTACATAGGATGGGCGGTCATCCCATCAATTCGAACAGTTCCTGCTTTTGGGAGAGGACTTGGTCGATCATGTCGATGTACTGCTCTGGGAATTTGGGGTTGTGGAAGCGTTTCAGGCTGCCGTCGGGGAAGTTCACCTTGTTCATGCCGCCGCCACCTAAGGAGAGGATGGTATGGACCTCCTCCATCATGTAGATGTTGTACAGGCAGTCGAGACCCCCTCGGCTCCAGCCTACGTTCTCGAAGGAGCCGGACATATATTTCTGGCGGTAGAGGTAGTAGGGCTTGTAGCCCAGCTTACGCAGTGTTTCATTGGCGTAGGCCACCATTTGGGTGACTTCTTCGGCGGTGGGCAGCTGCACCCGCTTCTCGAACAGGTCCGCCCCCTTTTTCAGGGCCAGGGTATGGACTGTGATGTTGGCGGGGTCCAGGGCAGCCACCTGGTCCAGGGACTGGCAGAAGCCCGCCACGGTGTCTGTGGGGAGCCCTGCGATCAGGTCCATGTTGATGGCCTTGTAGCCGGCATCCACCGCCTGGCGGTAGGAGTGCAGCACGTCTTCTGCCCGGTGGGGACGGCCGCTGGCTCGCAGCACCGAGTCGATCATGGTCTGGGGGTTGATGCTCATGCGGTCGGCACCGTGCTGCCGGATGGCTTGGAGCTTCCCTTCGTCCAGGGTGTCGGGGCGGCCTCCTTCCACGGTGAATTCGATGCACCGGGACAGGTCGAAGGAGCCGTGGATCGCATCCAGCAGACGGCACAGCTGATCTTCGGAAAGGGTGGTGGGGGTGCCGCCGCCGATGTAGATGGTGCGGACCTTCCGCCCAGACTGGGCCAGGAGCTTACCGGTCTCCTCCAGTTCCCGCATCAGGGCCGACAGGTAGGGCTCCAAAAGCTCTGTCCGCTTGCCGATGGAGCGGCTGACGAAGCTGCAATAGGCGCAGCGGGTGGGGCAGAAGGGGATGCCCACGTACAAAGAAAGGTCCGTGGGCTCTAAAAGGCTGGCGGCCTTCACTGTGGACATGGAGCAGTCCACGGCCAGGTCCCGGCGCTCCGGGGTGACGTAGTATACGTCCCGCAGGAGCTTTTTCGCGGAGCGCTCCGTGCCGCCCTCCAGAAGATGCTTGGTGGTGATCTTGGTGGGCCGCACGCCCGCCAGCGCGCCCCAGGCGGGGGTGTGGGGCAGGAGCTGTTTCGCCGCCAGGTAGTAGCTTTGTTGCAGGATCCTCCGGCGCAGACGCACCGTTTCCTCCGACGCTTTCAGGCGGCGGGAGGCGGTGGCGGTGTGGCCGTCTATGGTGATCTTGGCGGTGGCGGTGAGCCAGGTGGCCCCTCGGTGGAGGGATGACGTGGCTTCGCCCTGGGTGCCCTCGGGGAAGAGGGACATTTGCAGTTGTTCCACGGCGTAACGGTCGTCGTGGCCGAGAAGTGTCAAGTTCATTGGATACCTCGAGATCAGTGCGGTCATGCCGCTGCGCGGCACCCCTCAGTCGGCTGCGCCGACAGCTCCCCTGAAAGGGGAGCCTTTGGGGTCATCTCAAATACGGATTATACCGCTTTTCTTGGGCTAATGTGGTCGATTGGCCGTGGCCGGGCCAGAGGGTGTAGCTCCCTTCCAGCTGGGACAGGCGGTGGAGGGTCTGGCGCATGGTCTGGGGACTGCCGCCGGGGAGGTCGGTGCGGCCGCAGGAACCCTGGAAGAGGGTGTCGCCGCAGAACATATCGGCCTCGATGCACAGGCACACGGAGCCGGGGGTATGGCCGGGGGTGTGCAGGACTTTGAAGGTCAGCCCTGCCAGGGCGATCTCATCGCCTTCGGCGTAGGTGTGGGTATGGTACAGCTTCCCTGCGGTGATGGCAGGGGGGAGCTGGAGATCTGCTTCGTGGATGTAGACGGGGCAGTCCGTCTCGGCGGCCAGGTCCTTCACGGCACCAACATGGTCGAAGTGACCGTGGGTCAGGAGGATAGCATCCAGGGTCAGGCCTTTGGCCTGGATGAAGTCGAAGATCACATCTGCGCTGTCGGCAGGATCGATCACCAGGCAGCGGCCTGTGTCGCCCTGGAGGATGTAGCAGTTGGTTTGTAGGTAGCCAAGGGGGAGGGGGTGGATGGTCATGGTGGATACCTCCGATATGATAGATGCAGCGCTGTTGATTGACAGATGATCGCAACGCTATGTAGGGAAAGGGCATGCCCTTTCCGGTGTGCTTGCGACAGCAAGCACACAAAAATGGCACTATTTCCCGCAAACCGTATACGATTTGCGGCGGAAAGGGCATGCCCTTTCCCTACATGACATCCAGGGATTTGGGGAATGCTCCTCAACAGTTGACAGCATTGCCCAGAGGGGAAGGCTTGGGCGCTGCCGCGCCAGTACGTATATTTATCGTCTGGGGGTGTCCATCAGTTGGTCGGTATCCAGTAGGATGGTGACGGGGCCGTCGTTGATGGACTCCACTTGCATATCGGCACCGAACTGGCCGTGCTGGGGTGGGAAGCCCATTTCCTCGCAGATCTGCAGGAACCGCTCGTACATGGCTTCCCCCAGGGCGGGGGGTGCGGCTTCCACGAAGCTGGGGCGGCGGCCCTTGCGGCAGTTGCCGTAGAGAGTGAACTGGCTCACCACCAGCACCTCTCCACCTACCTGCTCCAGGCCTAAGTTCATTTTATCGTTCTCGTCTGTGAAGATGCGAAGCCCAAGGGCTTTCTCTGCCAGACGGCGGCACTGGGCCTCACCGTCCTCCGGGCCGACACCCAGGAGGATCAGGAAGCCTTTGCCGATCTTTCCCGTCACCTGACCGTCGATGGTCACGGAGGCGGAACGGACTCTTGTTACGACTGCGCGCATGATTTACCTCCTTATACCGGCTCCCCTTGTAGGGGAGCTGTCACCGAAGGTGACTG
>JAFTKE010000230.1 GCA_017456045.1 Oscillospiraceae bacterium | reverse complement strand
TCCATCTGGAACGGGACGTAAGGATTTGCAAGAGGTGCTTTTGCTGGTAATCTCCCCATCCTTCCGGTATTCTCCCTTTTAATGGATGCCAAAACTCATTCCTCCTTATCAAGTGACGTGGAACGGTCGTTCCGCATCATCCTATGACGGGATCTGTCGGAACGTTCATCTTCTCCCCTGCCCTTGCATATCGTTGACAGGAGGTGTAGCCATGAGAAGATCGATCCCAATCAAAAAGCTTCTGCCTGTATATGTTTCAGTCTTGGTGGGCTGTATCGCTTTAGCAGGTATCGGGAGCAAGGTGGTGACCACGATGGTGGAGACAGCACCGTTGGATGAACGGACATGCATCGTGGTCGATGCCGGGCATGGGGGTATCGATGGTGGGGCGACCTCCTGTTCCGGCGTCCTGGAAAGTCAGATCAATCTACAGATCGCGCTTCGGGTAGATGCGCTCATTCAGTTCCTGGGGTATGATACCAGGATGATCCGCGTGACAGACACATCCATATACACCGAAGGTGATACGATCGCGGAGCAAAAGGTATCGGATCTAAAGAACCGCGTAAAGGCAGTGAATGAGACGGAGAACGCCATATTATTGAGCATCCATCAAAACACTTTTTCCGACGGGAGATATCACGGTCCCCAGGTATTCTATTCCGATGACATATACAGTCGCGCATTGGCTGCGGATATGCAGGAGGCCTTTGGTGTCCTCGATCCCGTGAGTGGACGCAAATGCAGGCAGGCAAAAGGCATCTATCTCATGGAAAAGATCCATCGACCTGGGATCTTGGTGGAGTGCGGATTCCTTTCTAATCCCGAGGAGGATGCACGATTGAACGATCCTGAATATCAAAAGGAAGTCGCCGGTGTCATCGCAGCCCGCATGGCGACTCACATAAAAGACGCTCCCCTCACATAGGTGAGGAGAGCGTCATCATCATAGCAGCCGAACGCCAGCTTTTTCACATATCTCCATGGTCTCATGGTCCCAGACGCTGGATTGGACTTCTCCGATATGGGCGCAGCCCATCATCAGCATGCTCAAACGGGACTGACCGATACCCCCGCCGATGGTCAGGGGCAATTCATCGTTGAGGAGGCTCTTATGGAACGGCAGCTCTCGCCTATCATCGCAGCCAGAGATCCTTAGCTGACGATCCAGCGCTGCCGCGTCGACACGGATACCCATAGAAGAGATCTCCAGAGAACGCCCCAAGACATCGTCCCAAAAGAAGATATCACAGTTCAGGTTCCAATCATCATAGTCAGGGGCGCGGCCATCGTGAGGCTTGCCGGAGCGAAGGGCCCCGCCGATCTGCATGATGCAAGCAGTTGGATTCTCTCTTACGAAGGCATCCTCCCGCTGGTGGCCGGTCAATTCCGGATACATATATTCAAGCTCCTGAGTCGTCACGAAAGCCACTTCCCTGCTCAATGCCACACGCAACTGCGGGTATCGCACGTGTAAACGATCATTGGTATTGCAGATCGCGTTGACGATGGTTCGAACGATCAGTTTCAGATAATCCAGGTTCCGATTCTCCCGGGTGATGACCTTCTCCCAATCCCATTGGTCCACGTAGATGGAGTGGACGTTATCTAGGTCCTCATCACGTCGGATCGCGTTCATGTCCGTATAAAGGCCATTGCCGATGCCGAAATGGTATCGCTTCAAGGCCAGACGTTTCCATTTGGCGAGAGAATGTACCACCTGGGCATCGTTACCGACAGCAGGGATATCAAAGGAGACCGCCCGCTCGTAGCCGTTCAGGTCATCGTTTAGTCCAGAATCGGCAGTGACGAACAACGGTGCCGAGACTCGTTTCAGATTCAAAGCGGAGGAGAATTCGTCCTGGAACGTCTGCTTTATGTAAGCGATGGCTCTTTGAGTATCATATTCGTCCAAAACGGGCTTATAGCCCTCTGGGATGTAGGTATGGTTCATGATCGATCAGCATCCTTTCGCATTGGGTGATACACGTTGACTATTGTACCTCATTTCGTCCAAGAAATCAAGAAAAACAAATGTCCACACCGACGAAACAAAAACGATTGATTTATTGGTCGGATCGTGCTATTATTCTCTAAAAAGGAGGGATATCATGTCCAACGCACCAGAGATCTTGGAGTATAAATGCCCATGCTGTAATGCGGGATTACATTTCAGTGGCGCCGAACAAAAGCTGACCTGTGAGTATTGTGAGAACAGCTTTGAGCTGGATACGATCAAGCAGTACAACGAAGCGATCTCAAAGCCTCAGCAGGATGAATTCCAGTGGGACGAGGGTCAAACGGCAACGTTGTCCCAGGAGGAACAAGAATCACTGAACAGCTTCGTTTGCCCCGCCTGTTCCGGTGAGCTGATCACAGATGGGACGACTGCGGCCACGTTTTGTCCTTTCTGCGATAATCCAGCTGTGCTTCCCAGTCGCCTTTCCGGTGGCTTGAAGCCTGATGCTGTGATCCCCTTCAAAACGACTAAGGAAGATGCGAAGAAAGCCTTTTTGGAGCTGTGCAAAGGAAAGCCGCTCCTGCCCAAGGATTTCACCTCCAAAAACCGTTTGGAGAAGATCACTGGGATGTATGTCCCCTTCTGGCTGTATGATTGCTCTGGCGATATCAATGGCCAGTATCGAGGGACTCGAGTCAAAACATGGTCCGATGCCCGGTATCATTATACGAAAACGGACTATTTCATGGTCTCCCGTTCTGCCAAGGCATCCTTCGTTGGGATCCCTATGGACGGATCGACCAAAATGGATGACACGATCATGGAGTCCATTGAGCCCTTTGATATGACCCAGGCAGTGGATTTTAGTACCGCATATTTGACCGGCTTCCTGGCAGATAAGTACGATGTAGAAGCCAAGTCCGGCGAGGAACGTGTCCGTCAACGGGTAGACGGGACCTTCGACGAGCTACTCTCCTCCAGCTTAGTAGGTTATTCCAGTGTGACGCCTATGAAGAAGGATCTTCGGGTGGAGCAAAGCAAGGCAAGATATGTCCTCTTCCCTGTTTGGATGTTGAACACCAAATATAAGGATAAGATCTATACCTTTGCCATGAATGGACAATCCGGGAAGATGACAGGCTCGCTCCCCATCGACACCGGCAAAAAATGGCGGATCTTCGCGGCGATCGCTGGCAGTATCACGCTGATCGTGTCGTTGGTCCAGATGCTGGCACTGTAAGGAGGGGAACGAAATGAAGAAGATACTTTCTTTCGCCATTTGCCTCATCCTCCTTGCAGTGATGGTGATCCCTGTCATGGCTGCAGGCGGCTATCCCAAGATCGTGGACGAAGCCGGTCTGCTGACATATGATCAAGTTTCCATTTTGGAGGATATGGCACAGGACCTGGTGGACAGATATGGCATCGATGTGGTGATCCTTACTGTGGACGATCATTATGGGGACATCACAACATTTGCAGACGATTATTTCGACGATAATGGCTACGGTGTTGGTAACGATGCCTCCGGTGTCCTCTTCGTCCTTTCCATGGAGGACAGGGATTATGCCTTCAGCACCTGTGGTGACGCGATCCCGGCATTGACCGACTACGGCATGGATCAACTCTTCGATGAGATATCTGATGAGCTGGCAGATGACTGTTTCTACGATGCATTCTACGAATATCTGGATCAGTTAGACTACTATTTCCAGTGTTATGAAGACGGAGAACCTGTGGATAGGACGGTATCTGTTCTGGATATCATCATGAAGATCGGTTTCGCTCTTGCCATCGGTCTGATCGTTGCCGGACTGATCGTGGGTGTGATGTGCGGGAGCATGAATACGACTCGTCGACAAAAGGGCGCTCAGTCCTACGTTTCGCCCGGATCCTATGACCTGTATCATATGCATGATGCCTTCTTGTACAGCAATGTTACTAAGGTCCGCAAGCAATCTTCCAGTTCCTCTGGCGGCAGCTCTACCCACCGCAGCAGCTCCGGCAGGACCCACGGCGGCAGTCGTGGAAAGTTCTGAATAATGCCGAACGCCACGATCCAGCTTGGATCGTGGCGTTCTTTATCAACGGATGTATCAGACGACCAGGAAGAACTTCACCAGGAACAATGCGGAGATCACATAGGTCAGGATGGAAACTTCCTTGAACTTACCGCTGAACACTTTGATGAAGGTGTAGGAGATCAGGCCCAGGCCGATGCCATGGCCGATGGAACCGGAAACAGGCATCGCCAGCAGCATCAGGCTGACCGGGACCATCTGGTCCATATCGCTGAAGTCAACGTTCTTCAAACCCTGAAGCATCAGAACGCCGACATAGATCAGCGCTGCAGAGGTAGCAGCAGGCGGGATGATCGCAGCGACGGGAGCGATGAACATACAAGCCAGGAACAGGATACCGGTGGTGAAAGCAGTTAGACCGGTACGCCCGCCAGCCTCAACACCGGCGGCGGACTCCACGAAGGTGGTGACCGTAGAGGTGCCGGTGCAGGCACCGGCGATGGTGCCGATCGCGTCAGCCAGCAGAGCTTCCTTCATCTGGGGCATATTACCCTTCTCATCCACCATACCGGCACGGGAGGCGGTACCCACCAGAGTACCGATGGTATCGAACATATCGATGATGCAGAAGGTGATGGTCAAAGTGATGACAGTGAACCAACCGATCTCGAGGAAACCCTTGAAATTGAACTTGAACAGAGTGGTATCCACCATATCACTGATGGGAGGCAGGAAAGAGGCGGTCGCCAGATCTGCGAAGGGATTGGTGCCCAGGAACAGGAATTCACCAGCCCAATAGACCACGGAAGCGATCAGCATACCGACCAAGACGGAGCCTTTCACGCCCTTCTTGGACAGGACGATGATGGCGAACAGACCAATGAACATAGTCGCGACAGTGAGGATCATGGCGCTATAGCCGCTTCCCATGGCATCCTGAGCAACGCTGGGCGTCAGGGCACCGAAGAAGTCACGCATGACATAGAAGGGGCCGCCATTCTCAGAGTAGATACCAGCATTGGAACCAAGACCGATGTTCATCAGCATCATACCGATGGCAGGAGAGATGCCCAAGCGGATGCCCAAGGGGATGGAATCAACGATCTTCTCGCGGATGTTGAACAGGGACAGGATCACGAACAGGATGCCCTCCGCCAGGATGATGACCAACGCAGCCTGGAAGGAAGCAACGTAGGTCATACCGGTCATAGCAACGATGTTGCCAACGACCACAGCGAAGAAGCTGTTCAGGCCCATGCCTGGGGCCAACGCAAAGGGCTTGTTAGCCAAGAACGCCATGCAGAACATACCGATCGCAGAGGCGATACAGGTAGCCATGAACACACCATTCCACAGAGCGGTGCCTTCCTTACCGAAGTCTGTAAGCAGATTCGGGTTCAGGGCGATGATGTAGGCCATAGTCATGAAGGTAGTGATACCCGCAGTGACCTCAGTCCTGACGTTGGTCTTGTTCTCGGACAGTTTGAAAACTTTCTCGAACATTGTGTTATTCCTTTCTATGTAATTTTGATAACACCTCTATTGTAACATTTTATTCACGAATTGCAACCATTTTTACAAAAAGATCCCGGCCTATCCGACCGGGATCTGATATCAGGCTGTCCTTGCAGTAAGACTTTTTGCAAGAGCTTCCATATACTCGGTATCTTCGAATGCGGAAAGAGCTTCGATGGCCACTGCGGTATATTTCTGGACCAGCTCTTCACATTTTTCAAGGCCATAGAGTCGGACGAAGGTGTTTTTACTGCCATCCACGCCGACCGCCTTGCCAAGCTCCTTTGCATCGCCGATCACGTCCAGCATATCGTCCCGGATCTGGAACGCCAGTCCAAGCGCACCGGCGAAGGTGCCTGCGGCCGCGATCTGCTCCTGGGTGGCACCGCCGGCCATAGCGCCGGTGATACAGGCCGCGTTGATCAGCGCACCGGTCTTCCGGGTCTGGATGTCGATGACCTCCTGCTCTGTCAGCACCCGTTCCTCGCTGAGGATATCCAGTACCTGACCACCCACCATACCGAGAGAGCCTGCGCATTCTGCCAACACCGCGATCGCGTCCACGATCCCACCGGTAGAGGCCACGGCAAAAGCATCCGTAAGCAGTGCGTCACCGGCAAGGATCGCCATGGCTTCACCGTAGACCTTATGATTGGTCAGCCTGCCTCGGCGGTAGTCATCGTTATCCATGCATGGAAGATCATCGTGGATCAGGCTGTAAGTATGGATCATCTCGATCGCTGCCGCAAAGGGAGCAGCCTTTTTCCAGTCAGTGCCGCACATCCGGCAGAATTCGAAGGCGAACACCGGACGAAGCCGTTTCCCCCCGGCGAGCAAGCTATATTCCATCGCCTCAAACAGCTTGGCTTGAGGCTGATCGCTGGATCGAGCATACCACTCTTTCAAATAAGCGTGGATATAGTCCCGATACTCCCTTGTCCGTTCATTCATTGGGCATATCCTCCAGTACCGGACTGCCGTCAGGAGCAGTCATCACCTTTTTCACCTGAAGCTCAGCATCATCAAGGAGCTTCCCGCAGCTACGGACCAGCTCGGTCCCCTCCTGGAACAATTTCAAAGACTCTTCCAGCGCGACATCGCCCCGTTCCATGGAACGAACGATCTGCTCCAATCGTTGCATCTTGGTTTCAAAGCTGGCATTATCCGGAACCATCATGTATCCTCCTTTACATCGGTGACGGAAGCAGTGAGCTGACCGTCACTAAGGGAAATCTTCAAAATATCGCCTGACTGGACTTGATCCACTGAGCGGATCACAGAGCCGTCGGCTCCCTGTGCCATGGAATAGCCACGCATCAGGACTTTCAGAGGGCTCATAGCATCCAATTTCGATGTCATTGCGATGAAGCCTTGTTTCCTTCGGTCGATGATGCGGGTCTCAGCCGAGATGAGACGACTATATAGATGCATCACTCCTGTCTTCTTTTGCTCCAGATACCCGGTGGGGCTTTGAAGAGAAGGACTTGATGCTAATATGCTCAAGTGCCGGCGCGCAGTGCGAAGCTGCCGGTCCAGGGCAGAGATCATGGTCGTGGACATAGTATCCAATGCCTGACGCAATGCATCTTGGTCTGGGACAGCCAATTCAGCAGCATTGGAAGGTGTGGCCGCCCGAAGATCGGCGACATAGTCTGAGATGGTGACATCCGGCTCGTGACCCACCGCAGAGATCACAGGCGTCTTACAATGGAAGATCGTATAGGCCAGCTGTTCATCGTTGAAAGCCCAGAGGTCTTCGATCGAGCCACCTCCCCTGCCCACGATCAAAACATCCGCGGATCGATGATGATCCGCATATCGAATGGCAGCAGCGATCTCCGCCGGGGCTTCAGCTCCCTGGACGCGGGTGGGGAATAAAAGGACACGAGCCAATGGATACCGCTTTTTGATGATACGTAGCATATCATGGAGCGCGGCTCCTGCGGAACTGGTGACGATACCGATCGTGTTGGGGAATTTGGGGATCGGTTTTTTATGAGCGGGATCGAAAAGGCCTTGGGATGCCAGCTTCGCCTTCAACTGCTCGAAAGCAGCGTGAAGATCACCGATCCCATCCATGGCCATGGTGGTGCAGTATAGTTGGTAGGCACCGTCTCTCGGATACACCGAGATCTTTCCCATGACGATCACCTTCATGCCGTTTTCCGGTCGGAAGCGCAAACGAAGAGCATTCCCCTTGAACATGACACATTTCAATGCGGCAGCATCGTCTTTCAAGGAGAAGTAATGATGGCCGGAAGGATACTGCTTATAATTGCTGATCTCTCCACGGATGGCTACATTGCTCAGCAATGGATCCGCATCCATCCGTCCCCGGATGTATTCATTGATCTGCGCGACAGATAATACTTCATGGGCCATGATCATCCCTCCATCGCCCTGTGGGTCAAGACAGCGACTCCAAGGGCGTTGTCAGTAGAATACTGGGGGGCTGCGAAGATAGGAGACAGCGGTGCGAGGACATGACGAAGCATGGAATTGGATGCGACACCACCGGAAAAGATCACGGGTAGTCCAGGATACGCCTTCTGGGCATTCAAAGTCGCTTTGTATACAGCGCCAGCGACACAGCGAAGGGCGTAAGCGGCTGTTTCCGCAGAGTCATTCCCTTTGCTATGGAACTGTTGGACTTTGTTTTGTACACCGGAGAGAGAAAACTCCAGATGGTCACATTTTACACGGAACACTTCCCTGCCCTGTGCCTTCAGGCTCAGTTCGTCCAAATGCTTCCCTGACGGGAATGGAAGGCCCAGCATCTGACCGGTACGGTCGATCAATTGCCCAGCGGAGATATCCGTCGTTCCGCCGATCTTCGTACAATGCACGTTACGTCCCTCCGGTTCGATCAGAAGCAGCTCTGTGGTCCCTCCAGACAGATGCCAACCAAGATGGGGCTGGTCCAGTAGATCTATCCGACCTGCGCTCCAAGCAGCAGCCGCCACATGGCCTTGCTGATGAGAGACTTCCACCAGTGGGACGTTCAAGGCGTCGGCCAGTAGCTTTGCGTGGGTCACCCCCACCAGGAAACAGGGCATATAGCTCCCCTCCACAGCTCTGGGGCGAGTGCTGACTCCCACGGCGCAGATATCTTTATTTTGGATATGGGAAAACAGCCTGCCGGAAAGCTCCGGCAGGCCTTTGATATGTGCGAACACTGCATCACTTTGACGCAGCCCAAGCTCACCCTCCTTGACAGGCAGGAGCTTGGACATGTTCATACCCTCTCCTCCATCGAAGCAAGCGATGGAAGTGGTATAATTGCTGGTATCGAATCCGATGACAGTCATTGTGCAGCCTCGGCGGTAAGGCTCCTGGCGAAAGAGCCCAGGATCCCATTGACGAAGGAACCGGTATCATCACCATCGTACTTCTTGGCGATGCGGACCGCTTCACTGACGGCGACGCCGGTGGGAACATCCTCAACGTAAAGGATCTCGAACATAGCAAGCTGCATGACAGCCCGAGTCAGACGGGAGATACGGCTCACATCCCAGCCGATGGAGTACTTCTGGATCTGCTCGTTCAACTCTTCCGTGCGGTTGGCCACACCGGATACGACTTTGTCCAGATAAGCGATCTGAGGACGTGTGGGACGCTCGGTATATACATCGTTTTCTTCAGACAGCTTGGCATAGTATTCTTTTGCCAATCGAACGGAAACGACCTGCTCCGGCTCTTCACCGGTGAAGTCACGACCGTAGATCAGATGGACAGCCAGTTCTCTGGCATTGGCTCTGGTCATAGGAGAAACCTCTTACTTTCTGACGATGCCACAAACGTTGACGTTGACATTGACCACCTGAGCGCCGGTCATGGAACTGACCGCAT
>JAFTKE010000229.1 GCA_017456045.1 Oscillospiraceae bacterium | reverse complement strand
GGTGATCAGCACAGCTGATCACACACCCCTCCGAGCCGCCTTCGGCGGCCCACCTCCCCTCAAAGGGGAGGCTTGAGATCAGTACCTTTCCTTAACTAAGTGACATTGGTCTGCGGACTGGTCTCGCGATGACATCTATTTTAGATCCCGCCCCTATGACGGGAAAGGGTTGCTTTTCTTTGGAAAGTGTGGCATAATGGATAGGATAAGTCATGCTGGAAGGAGTGGGGCTTTTGGCGAGGATCTTGGTATCGGGCCTTGTGAACGTGGAGACCACCTGCAAGGTCAGGCAGTTCCCGGTGGAGTATTATCCAATCGATTACCCCTTCTTTGGGGTCCAGTCCGGGCCTTCCGGGGTGGCGTACAACATCGCCAAGGCGCTGCGTAGCCTGGGTGGTGAGGTACAGCTGCTGTCCATGACGGGAGACGACTTCCAGGCGGCCTATATCCGGCAGCAGCTCCATGAGCTGGGCGTGGATACCGCCGCGATCCGCGCTGTGCTGCGGCAGACGCCCAGTTCGGTGGTGCTGTATGACGATACTGGGCGGCGGCAGGTGTACTGCGACCTGAAGGATATCCAGGAGACGGCCTATCCCGTGTCCGGGGCGGTGCTGGAGGGTGCTGACCTGGCGGTGCTGTGCAACATCAACTTCAACCGTCCCTTGTTGCGCTTTGCCAAGGAGGCAGGGAAGAAGATCGCCACCGATGTCCATGTGCTGGCGAATATCCATGATGGCTACAATAAGGAGTTCATGGAGCATGCCGACATCCTGTTCCTCAGCGATGAGGCGGTGGGAGAGGACTACCGTGGTTTCCTGCGTGCCCTTTATCAGACCTATGGCAATGAGATCGTCGTCCTGGGTCGGGGCAGCAAGGGCGCGGCGCTGTGCCATCAGGGGCAGATCTTGGAGCTTCCGGCAGTTCAGGTGGGGCCGGTGGTCAACACCGTGGGGGCAGGGGATGCCCTGTTCACCGCCTTCAACCATTACTATGCCAAGGGGCTGGAGCCGGTGGCGGCGCTGGTCCGGGCGGAGCTGTTCGCCTCCAACAAGATATGCGTCAGTGGCGGAGCCCAGGGCTTCGTCAGTGAGAAGAAGATAGAAGAGGACTATCTCCGGTTCGGGGATGGGATCTTGGATCAGATACAAGTGTTCCCTTTGTGAAAGGAGTGATGTCTCATGGCAAAGCCATTGGTGGCCATCGTTGGCCGTCCCAATGTGGGCAAGTCCATGCTGTTCAACAAGCTGACCGGGCATCGGACCTCCATCGTGGAGGATACCCCCGGTGTCACCCGTGACCGGATCTACGGTGACTGCGAGTGGTGCGGTCGGCAGTTTTCTTTGGTGGACACCGGCGGTATCGAGCCGGGCACCGACAGCGATATGCTGAAATTCATGCGCCGTCAGGCGGAGATCGGTATCGAACTGGCAGACGCCATCATCATGGTGGTGGATGTCCGCTCCGGCGTCACCGCCGCCGATCAGGATGTGGCCACCATGCTGCGCAAGTCCCGGAAGCCTGTGGCGCTGGCAGTGAACAAGTGCGATTCCATTGGTCTTGTGAACCCGGAGGTCTTTGAGTTCTATGGCCTTGGGATCGGAGATCTGTTTGAAGTCTCTGCGGTCCACGGTCATGGCACTGGCGACCTTCTGGACTGGGTGCTGGAGAACATCCCTGAGGACGATGGCTCTGATGAGGAAAGCGAGATCATCAATGTGGCCATCGTGGGCAAGCCCAATGTGGGCAAGAGCAGCCTCCTGAACAAGATCCTGGGGGAGGAACGGGTGATCGTGTCCAATGTGGCAGGCACCACCCGGGATGCCATCGACTCTTACTATGAGAACGATACCGGGAAATACTGCCTGATCGACACCGCCGGTATGCGCCGGAAGAGCAAGGTGGACGATATCATCGAGAAATACTCCAATATGCGTACCATCAGCGCCATCGAGCGGGCGGACGTGTGTCTGATCCTGATCGATGCCAACGAGGGCGTGACGGAGCAGGATACCAAGATCGCGGGACTGGTCCATGAGGCCGGTAAGGCGGCGATCATCGTGGTGAACAAGTGGGACGCGGTGGAGAACAAGGAGACCAACACCATGCGTGACATGGAGCGGAACGTGCGGGATGGGCTCAGCTATATGACCTATGCCCCGATCATCTTCCTGTCCGCTCTCACCGGCTCCCGTGTGGACCGGCTTTTCCCGGAGATCCAGGAGGTCTTCAAGCAGAACACCAGCCGGATCACCACCGGCGCGCTGAACAGCATCCTTGCAGAAGCTACCGCCCGGGTCCAGCCCCCCAGCGACAAGGGCCGTCGGCTGAAGATCTACTATATGACCCAGGCCGGCACCAAGCCGCCTCATTTCGTGATCTTCTGCAATGATGCCCGACTGTTCCACTTCTCCTATCAGCGTTACCTAGAGAACCAGATCCGAGAGGTATTTGGCCTGAAGGGCACTCCGGTGCGGATCACCATCCGCCAGAAGGGCGATAAGGAGGAGTAAGATATGTGGTTTCCAATCGTGATCACGGTGCTGGTGGGCTATCTGCTGGGCAATCTCAACGGCGCGGTCCTCATGTCCAATCTGATGGCCCATGAGGACGTACGTGACCAGGGCAGCGGCAATGCCGGCCTTACCAATTTCGCCCGGAATTACGGCGGGATCGGCTCGGTGGCGGTGCTGGTGATCGACGGCGTGAAGGCGGCGCTGGCGTGTCTCGCCGGTGGGCTGATGCTGGCTCCTTATGAGATGTATCTGCAGGGGCTGGCGATCGGCGGTCTGGCGGTGATGCTGGGCCATGATTTCCCAGCACTGCTGGGCTTCAAGGGTGGCAAGGGCATCCTCAGCGGTGCGGTGATCGCCTTCGTGATCGACTGGCGGATCGGCTTGCTGATCCTGGGCGTGTTCGTTTTGCTGTATCTGCTGACCCAGTACGTTTCTTTGGGGTCCGTGATGGCGGCGATCTTCTTCAGCGTCGGTTTCGTGATCTTCCATCATGATGATCTGATCGTGATGATCTGCGGTGTCGTCATGGGCGCTCTGGCGGTGTTCATGCACCGGGGCAATATCCTTCGGCTGATCCGTGGCCAGGAGCGCAAGACCAACCTTTTCAAGAAAGGATCGAAAAAATGAAAGTTGCAGTGGTTGGAAGCGGTGCGTGGGGCACGGCCCTGGCGATCCGGCTTTGTAAGAACGGTCACGATGTGACCATGTGGACCTTCGAAAAGGAACTCATCCCGCAGATGGAGCAGGAGCGGCATAATATCCGCCTGCCCGGTGCTGTGCTGCCGGAGGGATTGAAGATCTCCGGCGACTATGGCTGCGTCAGCGGCTGTAAGCTGGTGGTGGTGGCGGCTCCGTCCTTCCCGATCCGCAGCGTCAGCCGGGGGATCGCACCGTATCTGGACGAGGATGCGGTGGTGGTGTCCGTCACCAAGGGCATCGAGAATGGCACCCTGATGCGCATGAGCGAAGTGGTGGCCCAGGAGACAGGGCGGAACGTGGTGGTGCTCACCGGCCCCAGTCATGCCGAAGAGGTGGCGCTGGATGTGCCTACCGGTTGCCTGTCTGCTTGCTCCGATAAGGCTCTGGCGGAGTTCGTCCAGGACGCTTTCATGTCGGAGACCTTCCGGATCTATACCAGCCCCGATGCTGTTGGCGCGGAGCTGGGCGCGGCACTCAAGAACGTGATCGCCCTGTGCGCCGGTGTCACCGATGGTTTGGGCTGCGGCGACAACACCAAGGCCATGCTCATGACCCGCGGTCTGACCGAGATGGCCCGTCTGGGTATCTCCATGGGTGCCAGCAAGGATACCTTCGCCGGACTTGCGGGCGTGGGCGATCTGATCGTCACCTGTACATCCATGCACTCCCGGAACCGCCGGGCCGGTATCCTGATCGGTCAGGGGAAGTCCGTGAAGGAGGCTATGGAGGAAGTGGGCGCGGTGGTGGAGGGCTACTATGCCGCTGCATCTGCCTATGCCCTTTGCCAGAAGCAGGGTGTGGATATGCCGATCATCACGGCGGCGTACCGCTGCCTGTATGAGGGCATGAGCGCCAAGGAGGCCGTCCGGGAACTGCTGGGCCGGGAGAAGAAGCCGGAGCAGGAAGACGCCGGGTGGTCGTAAATAGGGAAGAGGGGACTGTCTCGTGAAAATGGGATGGTCCCTTTGCTCCTTGTTGGGATGTTTTGTGTACACTTGCTGAGCAAGCGCACCGGCGGGGGCAAGCCCCCAATGTCATTAAGTTAAGCACGCCCTCAAGGCTCCCCTCGTAGGGGAGCTGTCAGCGAAGCTGACTGAGGGGTCTTCAAAAGTGTGCAAAGCACACTTTTGGTGATCAGCTAAGCTGATCACACACCCCTCCGAGCCGCCTTCGGCGGCCCACCTCCCCTTTGAGGGGAGGCTTGAGATGCGTGTCTTTCCTTAACTAAGCGGCTTGGGCAAGCCCCCGCCCTACGGTGAAAGCAGTCGTAACTTGGTGGCAGGGTGACCATGGTTTCGTCTGGGACTTATGTTTTACGAATTCGCCGAAGATGATCGGGATAGGTCGCTGCATACTGCGGACGAGCGATGATAAGCCCCTACGGAGTTTCTTCGATTTCGAAAAGAAATTGCTTGACAGATGCGGGAAAAGATGTTACAATACGCCTCGTGGTAAGGCTCAGCGCCTGTGACACTATGGGCCTTTAGCTCAGTTGGTTAGAGCCTCCGGCTCATAACCGGATAGTCCCGGGTTCGAATCCCTGAAGGCCCACCATCTAATACAAGGCCTTCGCCTTCATATATAGGGGTATAGCTCAATTGGTAGAGCGGCGGTCTCCAAAACCGTAGGCTCTGGGTTCAAGTCCTAGTGCCCCTGCCAGGAAAAACACCGAGTTTCAGTACGAAACCCGGTGTTTTCTGCATTTTCTGGGACATTTTCAAAATCCGAAAAATGAGATTGTCCGTTATTTGTCCGTTAAGCCCGCTTTTTGATGGGGTTTAAGAGATTGTCCATCATTTCTACGGATGCAGCTGCAGCACTCTGGATTGCATGGGCGTATACCTTCGTTGTGGTATTGGCGGTGCTGTGCCCCAGTGTTCCTGCTACGGTGGTAACTGCTACACCGTTCGCAATCTGAAGGGTTGCGTTTGTATGCCGCAGGCTGTGAATGTGGATCTGTGGGAGGTCGGTGGTTTTGATGAAGCTGCCGAACCAACTTGTCAGGGTGTCTGGGTGCATGGGTGTTCCGCTCTGGGTGACGAATACCTGTCCGGATTCTTCCCAGGGCTGACCGATGCGCAGGAAGATTGTTCGCTGCCAGGTGCGGTATACCTTCAGGGAGTGAATTGCGGAAGTCGGTGCCTTAATGACACGGCGGCTGGATTTGGTTTTGGTGTCCGATGTGAATACGCCCATGTCCGGGAGGTACTGCATAGACCGCTGAATGGTGATGGTGTTATTGTCGAAATCAATATCACTCCACACGAGGCCCATCAATTCACCCCGGCGCATTCCTGTAAACAGCAGCACCGTGACGGCGGTACGGTAGTAGATCGGCTGATCCTCCAGCAGCTCCAGAAGGTGGATTGCCTGCTTATCGTCCAGATATACCGCTTCGTTGGTTTCGGCCTTGGGCGGCTTGACCCGCTCTGCAGCATTAGCGGGAATGTACTGCCATTCCACGGCGGTCTGAAGGATTACGGAAATGAGCCGGTGATAGTGTAAGATCGTCTGCCTGGAAAGATACTCCGGATCCCCGGAGGGCTGAAACAGCTTGTCAAAGTCGATGT